>JBBRBS010000001.1:0-88770 GCA_038205615.1 Burkholderiales bacterium
AGGTCGTGCCGGGCTTGTGGCTGACCGGGTTTACGGTGACCGGTGATGCTGCACAGATCAGTCTGAACGGCGGTGTGCTCGATCCTGAACTGGTGCCTGTCTATATCCAAAAGCTGGGTGCCGAAGAAGTCATGCAGGGAAAAAGCTTCTCCACTTTACAAATGAAGCAGCCCGGAGTCGATGCAAAGGCTAAGGCTCAGGTGGCTCGCTATCTGGAATTCACGCTTCTCTCTACACCGGATACAGAGGCTCGGCGATGAAGCACTACTGGAAACTGGCATGCACCAAAATCGACGACATGTCGCTGCGCGAGCGTGCAATGATGTTTGCGGCGGCAGCCTTCGTGCTGATCTCGGTGATCAATGTCAGTATGCTCGATCCGCTGCTGGCCAGGCAAAAAACCAAGTCAGCGATGGTGGTGCAACAGCAGGAGAAGATGAAGGAGTTGCAGGCAACCATGCAGTCCTTGCAGCAATCCAAGCGTGACGATGAACATTCTCCGTTGCGCGCGCGCATCGCATTGCTCAAGGCGCAGTTACAGGAACATGACAGTTATTTGCAGAGTCGGCGCGATCGTTTGGTTGAACCCGCTGACATGCCCGCGCTGCTGGAACAAGTGCTGCACAACAATGACAAATTGCAGTTGGTCGAGCTGAAGACTTTGCCGGTCGGATTGCTGATTGAAAAGCCTGCAGGTGCCGCCGGGCCGCTGGCCGCCAATGACAAGTCTGTGCAGCAAATCTACAAGCACGGTGTGCAGATCACCGTGCGCGGCAATTATCTCGAACTGTTGCGTTACCTAGCTGCGCTGGAAAAGTTGCCGGCACAGATGTTCTGGGGGGCGGTGAACCTGACCGTCGAGAAGCATCCCGATGCGGTCATGACCCTGACGGTGTACACGCTGAGTATGGACGAGACATGGCTGACGGTATGAACATGAAAGGGAAGAGATTTTCTGTTTATAGCTTTCTGCTTTCAGTTAGTGCCTTGCTGTTTGCTGTTTGCAGTTTCGCGGATGAACTGCCCGACCCGACCCGTCCGCCGGTCAGCATTGCAGAGCCCGTCGTCGAGGCGGGTGTAGCCGCCGTGATTCCTCCGGCGGGTTTGCAATCCATCCTGATCGGTAAGCATCGTCGCGCCGCTATTATTGACGGACAAACCGTTGAGCTGGGCGGCTTGATTGGAGACGCCAGACTGGTAGAAGTGAACACGGCAAACGTGGTATTGCGCACGGCACATGGCAAGCAGGTGTTGACATTGTTTCCTGAAATGAAGATTTTTGTAAAAAGCGCCGGGACAAATGTGTCATCGACCGTTAAAAAAGTGCGAACCCCTAAACCGGTTTTCACCGGGGAGAAGAAATGAGAAAGACCTTATTGTTGTGCGCGGGCCTGCTGCTGTTGGCGGGATGTGCCGCCGACAAGAGTCGCAATCAAACGTTGGATGCGATACGGCAGGAGATGAGTCAGGCGGCTCTAGCCAGTGCGCAGCCTGTCAAACAGGATGCGGTGAACGAGGCATTGCTGCCCCCGCTGAATTTCACGATGCCCAAGATTGACAACAAGCCACTGGAAACAAAATTCGATCTGGCGGTGAACAACACGCCTGTGACACAGGTATTGATGGCGATCGTTGCCGGCACGCGTTACAGCCTGTTGCTGCATCCCGATGTGGCGGGAAATATTTCACTGAATCTGAAAGATGTCACGGTTTTCGAGGCGTTTGATGCGATACGCGAGATGTATGGCTACGATTACAAGGTTGATGGTGCGCGCATCTTCGTCCAGCCGCTGACTTTGCAGACGCGTATCTTTCAGGTGAATTACCTGACCGGGAATCGCGCGGGAACCTCATCGCTTCGGGTAACCTCGAGCGCGTTAACCGATAATTCGTCCGGAACCACGGGAGGCGCGGCTACCACGGCCAATCAGGGTACGACTATCGTAGGCGGTGGGGGCGGCGACAGCAAGAATCTGAAGTTCGAGCGGGGCAGCGACAACAGCAGCAAAATTACCACCACCACCTCGACCGACTTCTGGGATGAATTGAGTCGTGCACTGCACACCATTGTCGGCACCGAACTGGGTCGCAGTGTGGTGATCAGTCCGATGTCCGGGGTGATAGTGATACGCGCGCTGCCAGAAGAGCTTAAAAATGTGACGGCCTATCTCAAGGCATCTCAGATTTCCATCGAACGCCAGGTGATCCTTGAAGCCAAGATCATCGACGTTCAGCTCAATGACAGCTACCAGTCCGGTGTGAACTGGGGGGCGTTGAATTTTATGAAATCAGCAGGTGTTGGCGCATTGGGCAATATCCCCGCGAGCAGCGCGATCATGGGTCAGGTAGGTAATATCGGCGCACCAGCTGTCTGGACAGGCCAACAGGCCGGAGGACTGAATATTGCCAGTGCGGCGACGTTATTGTCAGGTGGCGTGGCGACGGGCGCCTTTGCCTTGTCGTTGACGACTAATAATTTTGGAGCGCTCATCAATTTCCTTGAATCTCAGGGCGATGTTCACGTGCTGTCCAGTCCTCGCATCGCCACGCTGAACAATCAGAAGGCGGTGTTGAAAGTCGGCACGGATGAGTTTTTTGTCACCGAGATTTCCGGCGGTTCGCAGGCAACCGCCAATGTGGCGGGCACGGCGCCCACGGTGAAAATGCAGCCGTTCTTTTCCGGTATCGCGCTGGATGTAACTCCGCGTATTGACGAAAACAATGAAATCATCCTGCATGTGCACCCTTCGGTCAGCTCGGTGACTACGGTCAACAAGGTGCTGAATCTGGGTGTGACCACGGGGACTTATACCTTGCCGCTGGCCTCCAGTTCGGTGTCCGAGACTGACAGCATCGTGAGAGCCAGAGATGGGCAGATCGTCGCGATTGGCGGGCTGATGCGCCAGGATTCGACCAACGGTGAATCTGGTATACCGGGTTTGTCCAAGTCGATTTTCGGCCAAACCAGCAAGGTAAGTAACAAGCGCGAACTGGTGATTCTGATTAAGCCGACCGTGGTGGATAACGACAAGGACTGGGCCGAGGATATAGCGCGTAGCCGTGACCGAGTCGAGAGTCTGACTAAGCAAATCAAGCGTTAGCTATGAATTCTGGATACTGACATGTATTTAAAACACTTCGGTTTGCGCGAGTCCCCATTCGGACTGACTCCCGATACAAGTTTTTTCTTTGCCTGTTCCAGCTATCAGGAAGCGCTCAATACCCTGCTGGTGGCCGCCCGCAACGGAGAAGGTTTTATCAAGATTACTGGCGAGGTGGGCAACGGAAAAACGATGCTGTGCCGCAAGTTCCTGGCAACGCTGAATCAGGGCGTACACTCAACTACGCCGATTGGCACGCAGGACCCGTCACTTGCCGCGGCGCCCTCGCAGCGCTTCACCACCGCTTACATCCCCAATCCGTATCTCGAACCGCGCACGCTGCTGCTGGCGCTGGCCGAAGAGCTGCGCGTGCCGCTGGAAAAAGACGCCGACCAGCATCAGTTACTCAAAGGGTTAACGCACGCCTTGCTCAACTGTGCGCGTGAAGGGCGGCGTGCGCTGGTGTGTCTGGATGAAGCGCAGGCTTTGCCGTTACAAACCCTCGAAGTGCTGCGCCTGTTGACCAATCTGGAAACCGAGAAACGCAAGTTGCTGCAAGTCGTGCTGTTCGGTCAGCCTGAATTGAATACCCATCTGGCCGAATATTCGATCAGGCAGTTGCGTCAGCGCATTAGTTTTCAGTATGTACTAAAAGGATTGTTGCCCGATGAGTTAGAGCGTTATCTGCGCCATCGTCTGAGGGTGGCGGGCTTTGCAGGTGAGACCTTGTTTGAAATGCCCGCAGTAGCCAAACTCCACTGCGTCTCTAAAGGCACGCCGAGACTGGTCAATATTATCGCAAACAAAGCGTTGATGCTGGCCTATGGCGAGGGGGTGCAGCACGTCACCGCCAAACATATCGGCATGGCTGCAGCCGACACACCTGAGGCGAATCGGGACTGGGTGTCGCTTGCGGTGACGGCGGGCGCCGTAGTCACTATTCTGGCGGCGTCGGTAATTGCGTGGATGGTGTTGCGTTGAGCGTCATCAACCAGATGCTCAAAGGTCTGGAGCAACGCGGTGTTACGGTTGCCACCGAGCAGGTGAGGCCTGTGCATGGGGGGCGAGGCCAGCCGCATATCTTGCTAATGCTGTTAATGTTGATTGTGCTGCTGACGGCACTCGCGGTATTGCTCAAACCAGAAGCTGCCGTGCCCGTTGTGGTTGCGGAGCTTAAACCTGCGCCGGTCATAGAACACCCCGAGCCTACTTTACCGAAAATTCCGGACTCCGAAGGCATGGACGCAAGCCAAGAAGGGGCTGTTGCAATCCCTCCGCGCGCGGTATCCGCACCGCACCGGGTTTTGCCGCACAGCCAGCTTGTCGTTCAGAATACGCCGTTATCTTTTATCGAAGTCTCAGGGCCGATCAAACACGTAAGTGTGGCGCAACAGGCTGATGGCCTGTTCCGTAAATCCGTGGCTTTAATGCAGCAGGGGCGAGCATCAGAGGCGATGGCAGGTTTTGAGGCCGCTTTGAGTTTAGATGTAGGGCTTGACGCGGCGCGTCAGGCGCTGGTAACCATGTTGCTTGAAGGGAAAAAAGTGAGCGAAGCGGAGCAGTTGTTGCAGGACGGGCTGAAGAACAAGCCGGCCAACAGCGGATTTGCGATGCTGCTGGCGCGTTTGCAGGTCGATCACGGCGGGCTGGATCAGGCGATCAGTACGCTGGAGATCACATTGCCCCATGCCGCACAGCAGCCGGATTATCAGGCTTTTTACGCGGCCTTGTTGCAGAGAAAAAGCCGTCACCGGGAAGCGGCCGAACATTATCTAACAGCGCTCAAAGCCCAGCCCAATAAAGGAGTCTGGTTGATGGGGTATGGCATCTCGCTACAGGCACTGGACAAGTCCGATGAGGCGAAAGATGCCTATCAGCATGCACTGGACAGCAAAACCCTCAGCCCGGAATTGCAGGCCTTCGTTCAGCAGAAAATCAAAGCACTCTGAATTTTTAATTTTCAATCTCCTACCGTTCTTGCAACTACCCACGCGCTGATTTCGCGTGCCCCCTGTTTTTTTACTGCGGAGGCTAAAGCGTTCAGGCTGGCGCCTGTCGTCATTACATCGCCAGTGCGATGTGCTTGCCTGAAAAGTCCGCGTCACAGCCAAATGCGCCCCGCATATTTTTGCTGCGCGCTTTCCATGGCAGCGAGGTTTGTGAGGTCGTGTCGCGCAGACGCTGGCAGCCAGTTGTCAGCAGCGGAATGTTGAGTGCGCGGGCTATAGGTGTTGCGATCAGCTGGGCCTGGTTAAAACCGCGATGCTTCAGCTTGTTCGGGTGCAACGGCATGGCGATGACACAATCGGGCAGGCTGGTTTTGTCGATCCGCTGTAATAGCTTCATCGATAATACCTGCGCCAGCGAGAGTTGCTCCTGATATTTCATCGCCTGAATCAGCTGGTCAACCGGGAACTGATAACGGTAAACGGCTATCGTGCGGGTAAACCGAGGTGTTTTTTTCAGGCAATGCCCGCAAACTTCGCCTGCGGGTGTCGGTTGTGCGCAGAGCGGACAATGTGGCGTATCAAGGCCTGGCATAGACGCATCGCAAGCCTGACACCATAAACCATCGTGATTCATGCTGCCGCATAACACGCAGGGTTGAGAGGGCAATAAGTGCCTTAATATTGCGCTATTGTTCAGCTTTGGCCGGTTGAAAATTGACAAGGCATGCCTCTTTCTAAGATGATACGCCGCTGCTACTACCCTCATTCGCATCATACCCGCTAAATATGAACACTCAGACTATCGCATTTCATCACCCCGTTAAAAAAACCGCAACAGAAGAACGCTGGAGCGTCGCCGACGTGGAAGCCTTGTTCAGGTTACCGTTTGCAGATCTGCTGTATCGTGCGCAGCAGGTGCATCGCGAACATTTCGATCCGAATCAGGTGCAACTCTCAACCTTGTTGTCCATCAAAACAGGCGGTTGCTCGGAAGACTGCGGCTATTGCCCGCAGTCGGCGTTCCATTCGACCGGAGTCGAAGACCGGAAAATGCTCGCGCTGGATGCGGTTATAACGGCTGCGAAAGCCGCGCAGCAGGCAGGGGCTGATCGCTTTTGCATGGGTGCCGCGTGGCGCGAACCGACGGAAGCTGACATGCTGAGCGTGGTCGATATGGTCAAAGCGGTGCGCGGCCTGGGGATGGAGACTTGTGCCACGCTGGGAATGCTCAACGATGAGCAGACAGAGCAGTTAAGAGCGGCGGGTCTGGATTACTACAATCACAATCTGGATACCTCTCCCGAGTTTTACGGCGACATCATCAGCACCCGCGATTATCAGGACAGGCTGGATACTTTGGCGCGTGTGCGCCGTGCCGGCATGCATGTTTGCAGCGGCGGTATCGTAGGTCTCGGCGAAGACCTGACGCAGCGGGCAGGTCTGGTCGCGCAACTGGCGAACATGAACCCCTACCCTGAGAGCGTGCCGATCAACAACCTGGTCAAGGTGGAAGGCACCCCGCTTGCAGAACAGGCCGATCTGGATCCGCTGGATTTCGTGCGCACCATCGCGGTGGCGCGCATCACGATGCCGACCGCGCGTGTGCGCTTGTCCGCAGGCAGGCAGCAGATGTCGGATGCGATCCAGGCTTTGTGTTTCCTGGCGGGTGCGAATTCCATTTTTTATGGCGAACAACTGCTGACCACCGGCAATCCCGATGTGCAGCGTGATCGCGCCTTGCTCGACAAACTGGGTATGTATGCTTTTGCCGATAAATCGTAGTTGCCGGTTTTCTGTGTGCCTTTAAACCGGAAACTTTTTTCAAATGCCATTCACTGAGCTGCAAATTCAACTCGATCAGCGCCGAGTGCAGGGGTTGCTGCGTTCACGGCGCACCGTTTGCAGTCCGCAAGGGCCGCAACTAGTCGTCGATGGACGTTCTTATCTGTCTTTTTGCAGCAACGATTATCTGGGGCTGGCCAATCATCCGACGCTGATAAACGCGCTGCAGCAAGGCGCGCAGTCTTATGGCGCGGGTGCGGGTGCGGCGCATCTGGTGAGTGGCCATCTTGCTCCACACGAACAACTCGAACACGAGCTGGCGGAATTTGCCGGCAAGCCTGCCGCGCTGTTGTTTTCCACCGGCTACATGGCGAACCTGGGTGTCGTGCAAGCCCTGGTCGGACGCGGCGATACGGTGTTTGCCGACAAGCTCAATCACGCCTCATTGAATGACGCGATGATCCTGTCGCGCGCGAATGTCAAACGCTATCGCCATGGCGACCTGGCGCAGCTGGCCGCGATGCTGGCCCAGACGACGGTCGGGCGCAAACTTGTCTGTACCGATGCGGTATTCAGCATGGACGGTGATGTAGCACCGCTTAACGCGCTGCTGACGCTGTGCTGTGAGCACGATGCCTGGTTGCTGGTGGATGATGCGCACGGTTTCGGCGTGTTGGGTGAGCAGGGCCGAGGCTCGTTGTCGCATTTCGGCATCAACTCACCGCGCATCATCTACATGGCCACGCTGGGCAAGGCTGCCGGGGTGTCAGGCGCATTTGTCGCGGCGGAACAGGTGGTGATCGACACGCTGATCAACAACGCGAGAAGCTATATCTACACCACGGCAACCCCACCCGCCTTGTCTGTGGCGTTGCTGCAAAGTTTGCGCCTGATGGAAGCTGGCGATGATCGCCGCGCGCACCTGCACGGTCTGATTGCGCAGTTGCGGGAAGGTTTAACCGGATTGCCATGGCAGCTGATGCCGTCAGACACCGCGATCCAGCCGCTGCTTGTCGGAGATAATCAGGCGGCAATGGATTTGAGCGCAAGCTTGCGTGAGCGCGGCATCTGGGTTACGGCGATCCGCCCACCCACCGTGCCGGCGGGTACAGCGCGCCTGCGCATCACCCTGTCGGCAGCGCATACCGCTTCTGATGTTGCGCGTTTGCTGGAGGCATTGCATGAACGTGCACGTTGATGACCACGGTGGCGCTGGTGCGCCGCTGCTGTTCATTCACGGCTGGGGCATGCACGGCGGAATGTGGGGAAGTGTGCCGGCTACAATGGCGCAACATGCTCAGGTGTGTTCGGTCGATTTACCGGGCCATGGATTTAGTGCGGTAAATAGTCAGTTGGAGGTGGTCAGTGGGAAAAGCGCTGAGCTTCGCACTGTCTGTTCACCGCTTGCTGCTCTCGATCTCATCGTTGACCAGTTGGCTGCTCAATTCGACGGGCCACTGACGCTCTGCGGCTGGTCGCTGGGCGGGCAGGTGGCGTTGCGCTGGGCTCAGCGGTATCCAGAGCAGGTGAGCCGACTGGTGCTGGTATCCTCAACCCCCTGTTTTTTGCAACAAACCGACTGGCCTTGTGCGATGGCCGCGGATACGCTGGCAGCTTTTGCTACTGCCTTGCAGCAGGATTATGCGCAGACGCTGCGCCGGTTTTTGGCACTGCAAGTGCGCGGAGGGGCGCAGGAGCGCGAGCTGCTGGCAAGTTTGCGCAGATTGTTGTCAAGTCGCGGTGAGCCTGATCTGGCAGCGTTGCAATCCGGTCTGGAAATTTTGCGCGACGTCGATTTGCGCGACGCATTGCTACAAATTAGCCAGCCGGTACTTGTGATTGCCGGCGACCGTGATACGCTCACACCGATGGCAGCTTCGCAATACCTGTCGGATCACTTGCCGGCCGCAAGACTGGCGACGATAGAGGGAGCAGCGCATGCTTCGTTTCTGTCGCATCACGAACTATTTGTAAAACACGTAGCGGGCTTCTTGCATGAATGAATTTGTAATAGATAAAAAGATGATGCGACGCGCTTTTTCCCGCGCGGCCGAGGGCTATGACGCGAGCGCCGTGCTGCAGCGCGAAGTGTGTACGCGCATGCTGGAGCGACTCGAATACATCAAGCTCAAACCTGCCCGCCTGCTCGATGCCGGCAGCGGCACGGGCTGGGGCACACGCCAGCTGGCAGCCAAATACCCAGCAGCACAAGTGATCCCACTGGATATTGCGATCGGCATGTTACAAACCGCACAAAGCCACTCAAGCTGGTGGCAGAAACTGTTCGGCGGTACCCGGCAGATGCCGGTGTGTGCCGATGTGGAAGCCTTGCCGCTGGCATCGAATAGCGTCGAACTGGTCTGGTCGAATATGGCCCTGCAGTGGTGCAACGATCTACCCGCGACCTTCGTCGAGTTGCACCGCGTGTTGAACGTGGAAGGCTTGCTGATGTTCAGCACCTTTGGTCCGGATACCCTGAAAGAATTACGGCAGGCGTTTAATGGCGTGGACGATCACAGTCATCTGAATCGTTTTGCCGACATGCACGACATCGGCGATATGCTGATGCAGGCGGGTTTTGCGGAGCCTGTGATGGACATGGAATATATGACGCTGACCTACGACGATGTGCGTGGCGTGTTGCAGGATCTCAAAGCCATCGGCGCGCACAATACGACTGCCGGACGCGGGCAGGGGCTGATGGGAAAGTCAGCCTTTGGCCGTTTGCTGGAAAACTATGAAAAATTGCGCCGTGACGGGAAATTGCCTGCCACTTATGAAGTGGTTTACGGCCACGCCTGGAAGCCTGCGCCGCGCGTAACCCGCGACGGTGCCGCGATTATCAAGACCTCGTTTAAGCTATGATCGCTGAATCCTGAACCTATGAGTTATTTTGTAAGCGGTACCGATACCGACGTCGGCAAGACGCTGATCAGTTGCGCACTGCTGCAAGCTTTTGCAGCACGGGAATTGCGGGTGGTCGGTATGAAACCGGTGGCCGCGGGGTGCGATGAGCACGGTGTCAATGAGGATGTCAGGGCATTGCGCGCTGCAAGCAATGTGCTGGCCAGTCTGGGGCAGATCAACCCCTATTGTTTTGAACAGGCTGTCGCACCGCATTTGGCCGCGCAGTTTGCAGGCGTCAGGATCAGCCTGGAACGGATCGTTCAAACCTACCGGGAGCTGGTATCGCAGGCGGACATGGTCATTGTGGAAGGAGCTGGGGGCTTTTGTGTGCCGTTGAATGAGAGCGAAGACGGCGCCGATATGGCACGTCAGCTGAAACTCCCCGTCATTCTGGTGGTCGGGATGCGCTTAGGTTGCATCAATCACGCGCTGCTCACGCAGCGGGCTATTGCCGCATCAGGCTTGAAGACGGCAGGGTGGATTGCGAACTGCGTGGATGGACAGATGAGTATGCTGAATGAAAATATTGCCGCCTTGGCGGCGCGCCTCGATGCGCCGCTGCTGGGTGTAGTGCCGCATTACCAGACGAAGCCGGATGCTGCGGACGTTGCCCAATATCTGGATTTCACGCTGTTAAGCCGCTAAAATTAAACTGACAACTAAGACCGGCAATGCCGCAAGGGCATTCCCTCGAAATATAGGCGATGGATCTGCCTTGTTTCTGAATGAAGGGTCTTCGCTTCACAGCTAAGGAGCTGTGATCCAAGTTGTCGCGTGAACGACTAACGATTAACGATTAGAATTTATGACCGAATTTAGCATCATCGCAGTATTTTTTGTCGGCCTGTTAGGCGGCGTGCACTGCCTCGGAATGTGTGGCAGTCTGGTCGGTATTCTCACCACCCAGTTGCCTGCGGGTGGCGCGCGTTGGCCGTTTCATCTGGCATACAGCAGCGGACGGGTGACGAGCTACACGATAGCCGGTGCGCTGGCAGGTGCCGTGGGACAAGCGGGATTGCTGTTGCGTGATGTCGTGCCGGTTCAGCATTTGCTGTTTGCCCTCTCCAGCCTGATGCTGATTGCGCTAGGCCTGTATCTGGCCGGAATGTGGGGTTTCGTGCGGCGCATTGAAACCATTGGACGGGCGTTGTGGCAGCGTATCCAGCCGCTGACGCGCGGCCTGTTTCCGGTCACGACACCGCTGCGGGCCTTCGGGCTCGGTATCTTGTGGGGCTGGCTGCCTTGTGGCCTGGTGTACAGCGTGCTGATCACAGCCTTGGCCAGCGGCCATGCTCAAAGCGGTGCGCTGGTGATGCTGGCATTCGGCCTGGGCACGCTGCCGAATCTGCTGGCGATCGGCCTGTTCTGGGAAAGCATCAAGCGCTGGGTGCAATCGAAGCGGGTGCGCCGTGCCGCCGGTTTGCTGGTGGTGTGCTTTGGCGTGTATGGGCTGATCAAGGTAGGTTATACGTTTTATATCAACGGCTGGGCGGGGAGTTGCCATGTTTCTGCGTAGTATTCTGATTATATTGGTACTTTTTGTTTCTGCATGCGAAGAGCCAAAGCTGCCATCGCCGTTTCACGCCAATGAAGTCGGCACGAAGTTCGCAGAAGCCGATTTTAAACTGACCGATCACAACGGTCAGCCGCATACCTTGTCTGATTTTCGCGGTAAGGTGGTGGTGCTGTTTTTTGGTTATATGCATTGCCCGGATGTCTGCCCGACCACGATGGCGGATCTGGCGCAAGTTATGGGCAAGCTGGGTGCTGACGCGGACAAGGTGCAAGTGTTGTTTGTCACGGTCGATCCGGAACGGGATACGCCCCAATTGCTGGCACAGTATGTGCCTGCGTTTCATCCGTCATTTCTCGGGCTGTACGGCGATGCTCAGCGCACAGCAGAAGTCGCTCGCGCGTTCAACGTGATGTACCAGAAGCAGCCGACTGCCACCGGTTACAACGTGGATCATAGTGCCGGCACGTTCCTGATCGATCCCGCGGGTCGCGTGCGTCTGCTCTCGCCGTATGGTCAGCGCGCCGACTGGCTGGAGCAGGATATTCGCCTGCTGCTGGCGTTGGCCAAGTCCTAGATGCCAAGTTTTCGGCTTTCAGTTTTCGTCGTTTCTGGTTGGCGGATGTTATGATTAGCCAAGGCCTGAAAAAGGCCGCCTGTCCGGGGGAGAGTATGAAAATTTTGCTCGCTGATGACCATGCGCTGTTTCGCGATGGGATGCGCTATGTATTGCCACAGTTGTCCGATTCGCTGGAAATACTCGAGGCGGATAATTTTCAGGATTGTTTAAAAGTCGCCGGGCAGCATCCTGAACTGGATATGGTATTGCTGGATCTGCATATGCCAGGCAGCGACGGCCCAAAGTCGGTCAGTTATTTTCATCAGCGTTATCCGCAGATTCCGGTGGTCGTCGTGTCGGGTGAAGATGCCAGCTCAAATATGGAAAAGGTAATGGATTACGGAGCTGCAGGTTTTATCAGTAAGAGTTCGAGCGCGGATACGATGCTGGCCGCGTTGAATACGGTGCTGTCCGGCGGTTTGAGTTTTACGCAGGAGATATTGCGCCGCCATACGCCGGAAGCGGCGCATACGGACAAGCGCAGTTTGCGTACCAATGCATCAGGACTGACGCCGCGTCAGTTGCAAGTTTTGCAGCACCTTTGTACCGGGATGAGCAACAAGGAAATCGCATCCCATATTCACCTCGCCGAAGGAACGGTTAAGATCCACGTGGCAGCTGTTTATCACACGTTAAAAGTCAGCAGCCGGATTGAGGCTGTGCGTGCGGCCGAGCATCTGGGGCTGATCGGGATGCCGCATGGCTGAAGATAGTCGCGACTTGCCCGGAAATAAACTGCTCAGTCTGTTGCGCGAATCACGCTGGCTGTTGCTGGCGACGTTCGCGTTGTATTTCACCGTGGCGCTGTATGGCTATCATCCGGCAGATTCAGCCTGGTCCCATAGTGCCGCGGCTACGATGGTTCATAACCCGACGGGTGTGCTCGGCGCTTATTTATCCGATCTGCTGTTTTATCTTTTTGGCATGTCGGCCTGGTTGCTGGTGTTGTTCATGCTGCAACAGGTGTGGGCCGGTTATCGCAGGTTGGGAGCAGACAGCATCTTTTGCAAAAGAACGCTGTGGGTTTCCGTGATCGGTTTTGGGTTGCTGTTGCTCTCCAGCAGCTCGCTTGAAGCGATCCGTTTGCATACGCTTAAAATATCCCTGCCGTTAGCACCCGGCGGTATGTTTGGCATGCTGATCGGTGATGCGCTGACGCGCATGCTCGGTTTTACCGGCGCGACCTTGTTGTTGCTGGCGCTGATGGCGAGCAGTTTCAGTATTTTCAGCGGCCTGTCGTGGCTGCGTTTCATGGACTGGTTAGGTGAGCAGCTGGAAACAGCTTACAACTGGATACGGCAGTTCTGGCAGACGCGCCAAGACAAGCGCATCGGTGTGCAGGCGACCAGTATGCGCAGTGCAGTCGTCGAGGTAGAGAAGAAACGCGTCGAAGTGCACCAGCCGATCTACATCGAGCCGCCTGTCATGCAGGTGGTCAAGTCGGCGCGGGCATCGGAGGAAAAACAGATCACGCTGTTTGCCGACATGCCTGACTCGCCGCTGCCGCCGTTGCATCTGCTCGATCCTGCAACGCAGCAGGTTGAGACAGTATCCGCCGATACGCTGGAGTTCACATCCCGTCTGATTGAACGCAAACTGCAAGACTTCGGTGTGACCGTTAAAGTGGTGGCCGCCTATCCCGGACCCGTGATCACGCGTTACGAGATCGAACCTGCAGTCGGCGTGAAGGGCAGTCAGATTACCAATCTGGTGCGCGATCTGGCGCGTGCGTTGTCGGTGGTGAGCATCCGTCTGGTTGAGACGATACCCGGCAAAACCTTTATGGCGCTGGAATTGCCCAATGCCAAGCGGCAGATGGTGCAGCTGTCGGAAATTTTGGGCTCGCAAGTGTATGCGGATATGCATTCGATGCTGACCATCGCGATGGGCAAGGATATCGCCGGCAACCCGGTGGTCGCGGATCTTGCCAAGATGCCGCACGTGCTGGTGGCGGGTACCACCGGCTCGGGCAAGTCGGTGGGGATCAACGCGATGATCCTGAGCATCCTGTACAAGGCCACGCCGCAACAGGTGCGCATGCTGCTGATCGACCCGAAAATGCTCGAATTGTCTGTGTATGAAGGGATTCCGCATCTGCTCTGTCCGGTCGTGACCGATATGCGTCAGGCCGCCTCCGGACTTAACTGGTGCGTGCAGGAAATGGATAAGCGTTACCGGCTGATGTCGCATTTCGGCGTTCGTAACATCGCAGGTTTTAACCAGAAGCATCGGGAAGCCATCAAGGCGGAGAAGCCGCTGACCAATCCGTTCTCGCTGACGCCGGATGATCCTGAGGCTTTGGAAGAGATTCCGTTGATCGTGGTATTCATCGACGAGCTGGCCGATTTGATGATGGTGGTGGGTAAGAAGATCGAAGAGCTGATCGCGCGTCTGGCGCAGAAGGCGCGTGCCTCCGGCATTCATCTGGTGCTGGCGACCCAGCGCCCGTCGGTGGATGTGATCACCGGGTTGATCAAGGCCAATGTGCCGACGCGCATCGCGTTTCAGGTGTCATCCAAGATCGATTCCCGCACGATACTCGATCAGATGGGGGCGGAAGCCTTGCTGGGGCAGGGCGATATGTTGTACCTGCCGCCCGGCACAGGTTACCCGCAGCGTGTTCATGGCGCGTTCGTCTCCGATCAGGAAGTACATCGCATTGCGGAGTATCTGAAGGCGCAAGGCGCGCCGGAGTACATAGACGGAATGCTCAACTCGCTCGAAGACTCGGGAGCTGATGACGGTGGGCTGTCGCCAACGCTCAATGCGGAAGCGGATCCGTTGTACGATCAGGCGGTCGAGATCGTTGTCAAATCACGCCGTGCCTCGATTTCGCTGGTACAGCGCAACTTGCGCATCGGCTATAACCGGGCTGCGCGCCTGGTTGAACAAATGGAAGCCGCCGGCATCGTGACCGCAATGCAGAGTAATGGCAATCGCGAAGTGATTGCGCCCAACCGGGAAGGGTAAAGGGGAAAGGTGCGCCGTGCGCAGGTTATTTTCCCTTCACTTCTCAGTCTCCTCCCTTCACTAATTCAGGTGTTAAGCATGTTAAAAAAACTTTTTATCGGTCTCTCAATTTTCATGTGCGCGACCACCGCACAGGCCGGAGCGATAGAGAAACTGAAAACTTTTATCGCCGCGACCCATTCCGCGCAGGCAACTTTTACTCAGGTCGTGCTGGATCAGGATGGTCGTCGCATCCAGAACGCATCCGGCGTGATGCAGTTCCAGCGACCCGGCAAATTCCGCTGGACTTACCAGAAGCCGTATGAGCAGATTATCGTCGGCGACGGTGCGAAATTCTGGCTGTATGACAAGGACCTGAATCAGGTGACTGTCAAAAAACTCGATGCCGCGCTGGGCAGCAGTCCCGCCGCATTGCTCGCCGGCAGCAATGAAATCGAGCGCGGCTTTGCGCTCAAGGAGGCCGGTAATCGGGATGGCCTCGAATGGCTGCAAGCTACACCGAAGGCGCAGGACAGCAGTTTTGCAGCCGTGTTGATGGGCTTCGATGCGCAGGCAGGATTGGTGGTGATGGAATTGAACGATACCTTCGGCCACAAGACGGTCTTGCGCTTTTCGGCAATGCTACGCAACCCAAAACTGGCAGCAGGGCAATTTCAATTCACGCCACCTGCCGGCTCTGATGTTATAAGTGACTGATTTATAAGTATGTATAGTGATTCTCTTTTCGAGGCTCCCGCAGCCGCCGCCCCGCTTGCGGAAAGGTTGCGCCCCAAACATATCGACGAAGTCATCGGTCAATCGCATTTGCTGGGTGCTGGTCGTCCGCTGCGCCTGGCATTTCAGTCACGCAAGCTGCATTCGATGATCCTGTGGGGGCCGCCGGGTGTGGGCAAGACCACGCTGGCGCGCTTGATGGCCTCCGCCTTCGATGCAGAATTCATGCCGCTGTCCGCCGTGTTATCTGGCGTGAAAGACATACGCGAAGCGATCGCAGAGGCGCAGCGGGTGTTGCAACAAAGCGGTCGTCATACCATCCTGTTCGTGGACGAAGTACACCGCTTCAACAAGTCCCAGCAGGATGCGTTTTTGCCGTTCGTCGAACAAGGTCTGGTCACCTTTATCGGCGCGACCACCGAAAATCCTTCGTTTGAAGTCAACAACGCGTTGTTGTCGCGCGCCCAGGTTTATGTGCTGCATGCGTTGTCAGCTGATGAGCTGGATGCTTTGTTCGAGCGTGCGCAGCAGGTTGCCCTGCCGGAATTGAGTTTTTCCGATGACGCTCGTGAGCGCATCATCGGATACGCCGATGGCGATGCGCGCCGTTTACTGAATGTGCTGGAGCAGTTGAAAACGGCCGCCGAGACAGCAGGCATTGCCAATATCGATAGCGCGTTTCTTGACAATACGCTGGCGCAAAATCTGCGCCGTTTCGATAAGGGCGGCGAGGCGTTCTACGACCAGATCTCCGCGCTGCATAAATCGGTGCGCGGCTCTAATCCCGATGCGGCACTGTACTGGCTGGTGCGCATGCTCGATGGCGGTGCGGATGCACGCTATATGGCACGGCGTATTGTGCGCATGGCCTGGGAAGATATCGGACTGGCAGATCCCCGCGCGATTCAACTTGCCAATGATGCGGCGCAAACCTATGAGCGTCTGGGTTCACCGGAAGGCGAGCTGGCGCTGGCGCAGGCGGTGATCTATCTGGCCTGTGCGCCCAAGTCGAATGCGGGCTATGTCGCGTATAATGCCGCCCGCGCGTATGTAGCACAGGACGGTTCGCGCGAAGTGCCGTTACATTTGCGCAACGCACCGACCAAGTTGATGAAGCAGCTCGATTACGGTCGCGACTACCGTTATGCACATGACGAAGCGGGCGGGTATGCGGCCGGCGAGAACTATTTTCCGGACGAAATGCCTGCGGTGAATTTTTATCAGCCTACCGATCGCGGACTGGAAGGCAAAATTGCCGAAAAATTAACACGACTGCGCGAGCTGGATGCGGCAGCGAAAAAAGGACAATGAGATATGCTGGATATACAGGTTTTACGCAGTGATTTGGAGGGCGTTGCAGCCCGATTGGCAACACGCGGTTTTGTGCTGGACACGGTGCGCTTCGGCGAGCTGGAGGCTGCGCGAAAAGCGATCCAGGTGCGCACTCAGGAATTGCAATCGAAGCGCAACAGTTCATCCAAGCTGATCGGTCAGGCCAAGGCAAAAGGCGAGGATACGACGGCGATCATGGCGGAAGTCGCGCTGGTTGGTGAAGAATTGAAGACCATCGAGGTGCAGCTCGGCGAGTTGCAAGTTGCGTTGCAGCAGCTGCTCGAAGGATTGCCGAACATGCCGCACGACAGCGTTCCAGTCGGCAAGTCTGAAGCGGACAATGTCGAAGTGCGCAAAGTTGGCACTATTCCGCAATTTGACTTCGCGGTGAAAGATCACGTTGAACTGGGTGAAAATCTGAAAGGCCTTGATTTCGAGACTGCTGCCAAGATTGCAGGTGCGCGTTTCTCGGTGCTCAAGGGTGGAATGGCGCGCATGCACCGGGCGCTTGCGCAGTTCATGCTCGATACACATACCGACAGCCACGGCTACACCGAGGTGTATGTGCCCTATCTGGTGAATGCCGATTCAATGCGCGGTACCGGCCAGTTGCCCAAGTTTGAGGAGGATTTGTTCCGCGTGCCCCGCCAGATGGGCGAGGGGGGAGAGCAGAATTTTTATCTGATTCCGACTGCCGAAGTGCCGGTGACGAATATGGTGCGTGACGAAATCATTCCGCTGGAGCAATTGCCGCTGAAATTTGTCGCGCACACGCCGTGTTTCCGTTCAGAAGCAGGTTCAGCCGGACGCGATACGCGCGGCCTGATACGCCAGCATCAGTTCGAAAAAGTGGAGCTGGTGCAGATCGTGCATCCGGATGAGTCATACAGCGCGCTCGAGCAACTGCTGGGACATGCAGAGACGATTCTGCAGAAGCTCGGCCTGCATTATCGTGTAGTGAGGTTATGCACCGGCGATATCGGATTTTCTGCTGCGACCACCTACGATATCGAAGTGTGGTTGCCGGCGCAGAATACGTATCGCGAAATTTCATCATGCAGCAATTTTGAGGCGTTTCAGGCGCGACGCCTGCAGGCACGCTTCAAGAGCGGCACTGGCAAGCCTGAACTGTTGCATACATTGAATGGTTCGGGATTGGCCGTCGGGCGCACACTGGTTGCGATTCTGGAGAATTATCAGCAGGCAGACGGTAGTATTGTAATCCCAGACGTACTGCGCCCTTATATGGGCGGGATGGATGTTCTGCGCGCGAATTGATCTTATAAAACGCACTCTGTCCACGAAACGCACGAACAAAAACATAAGTTTAGTTTTGAACTATTAACTAGCCATTTGTGTATAGCCTGAGCTTCTGTTTTTATTGATTGTTTGGATTTTTGCGAGCTTTTGCAAAATGCAAAATGCCTGCTAAATTCGTTGCGTGACTTTGCGTGTTATTGCTTTAGGCAATATCCCTGCAAAAACCAATTCGTGGACAAAGATTTTAACTTTACTCGGACAAAGAATAGCTCGCCCCCGCCAGTTCGCTGCCCGGAATCACTTTTGATTTATGCGGTGTGTGCAAAGAGAAGGCTGGCTTGTCTCGTGTGCTGACCAGTTGGTAATCATGTGCCGGGGTGCTGCCCGTATCGCCGGTGAGTCTGGACAGCATGTCATAATACGCGCGGATGTTCTCGACGAAGATTACCGCCTCGCCGCCGCGCGCATAACCATGTTTAAGCGTCTCAAAATAAGCAGGATTGTTTAACGACGGCAGCCATTTTTTCACTTCTACCCAGCTGTCCGCATCGCCCCCCTTACGCTGCGTCAGGATGCGCGCATCTTCCATATGCCCCTGGCCCTGATTGTAGGCGGACAACGCCAGCCAGGTGCGCTCGGGTTCTTCGACGTGTGGCGGCAGCTGGCTTTTGATCAGCTCCAGATATTTTGCCCCTGCATTGATGCTTTGGCTGGCATCGAGTCTGTTGGTGACGTTCATCCGGTCGGCTGTCGCTTCAGTGAGCATCATCATGCCGCGCACGTTGGTAAACGAAGTGGCCAGCGGATCCCAGTGTGATTCCTGATAGGCGATCGCGGCAATCAATCGCCAGTCCTCGTTGACTGCACGGCCCGCCTTTTCGAACAGTGGCTGAAATTTGGGCAATGTCTTGCTGGTCTGTTCGATAAATTTTGCCGCATCCAGAGGCTCCAAGCGGTCATTGTGGCCATAGTAACGATCCAGCAGTTTGTGCAACTCGCCATTTTTCTGTATTTCAGCAAAGAATTGCTCGGTTTCGGCGATCAGTTCATTGTCTGCATCGGCCGGAAATGCCCAAGCGAGCTTGGAGGGTTTGCCGATGTCGAACGCGACAGCTAAATTGCTATAATAATTAAGCATTTGCGAAATCTGTTCATGGTTGGCAATCGTGAAGTCCAGGCTGCCTTGCGCAACCTCTTTGAGCAGGTCTTCAACCGATTCTGTCGTGCGAGACTCCCAAGTCAGTTCCGGTATTTCTTCGCGAAGAGCGATCAGCGCTTTTTCATGATTTGATCCCGCGACGACGGCAATGCGTTTGCCGACGAGGTTGCTCAAACGGCGGGGCGCATCCTGGTCCTGGTTGAATGCCACCTGTTCGATCGCTGTTAAATAGCCAGGACCCAAAAGCAGGCCGCTGTTCTTTTGATCCAGCCTGAAGCCGGAGGCCGACAGATGTGCTTTGTGCTTGCGCAGCGTGGTTTCGATCTGATCGGCTGGATCCAGGATGATTTTCAGGGGAACGTAGAGGTGATCGGCGAACTGCTGTGCCAGTTGTTTGGAAAACTCTTCGTCCGAAAGCGTGGAGTCCTGTGCGATGACAACGATCAATTCCTCGTCGCTCCACGAAGCCAACGGCTTGTTTAAATGGGTATAGGCAAACAGCATCAGCGACAGAAATACGCCGATTTGAAATAATCTGATTAAAATTATATGTCTGCTCATGACATCATTCTGCACGAAATTGCCGGTATCTGGTAGAATTCGCATCCCGGAGAGGTGGCAGAGTGGTCGAATGTACCTGACTCGAAATCAGGCGTAGCGTTTACGCTACCGAGGGTTCGAATCCCTCCCTCTCCGCCAAATTAAAAAGGACATCCAAATGGGTGTCCTTTTTAATTTGTGGAAGTGGTGGGTGAGAACCCTCTTGGGTTCGACCAGAAGTCTGACCAATAGGACGACGACGCAGGACGCACGAAGTGCGGTTCCTCGTTCTGCGACCAATCGGCACTGCCAGCGCAGGGAGCCGAATGGCGAGTCTGTCGTTATAACTGCGACAGACGAGCAATCCCACATTCTTCCTTTTTTTTGATCCTTCGCCTTAATGGACGTGAGGGATAAATAGCAACGGCTCGTCAGGAAAGCTCATTCGTCAGGCAAGCATATGCAAGTATTCTTTTGCGGTTTTCCTGTGCCAATTGATGTACGTCAAATCAGAACAGGATTCATCGTTTAATATTTGCCTGTGCAATCGCTGGTAAAGCCTGAGTGTTCTGGGTGGGAATACGCGGCAGTTTGTCGCATTTTCTCTTTACTAAAACCTGATTGGTGTGCCATGATTGCGCAGCTTTTTTAAGCTGTAAGAAGAGGTGGGTTAATTGCTCGGCCATTACGAAGCAAATAACGCATTATTTTAAACTTTGCTCTTGGGAGGAGATACTGTGGAAGCTACGCAAGCGACACCAGTAAAGTATGACATGGATGTAGTCCGGTGGTTTACCATCGCGGCCGTTATCTATGCAGTAGTAGGTACGTTGATCGGTGTGTATGTTGCATCGGAATTGGCGTTCCCGTTCTTGAACTTCGACATTCCTGAAATTACTTTCGGGCGTCTGCGTCCACTGCATACCAATGCGGTGATTTTTGCGTTTGGTGGCTGTGTTTTGATGGCGACCGGTTTTTATATCGTGCAACGCACGGGCGCTACCAAGCTGTGGAGCAACACCTTGGCATGGTTTACGTTCTGGGGTTGGAATCTGATCATTGTAAGTGCTGTTATTACCCTGCCATTGGGCTTGTCTCAAGGTAAGGAGTATGCAGAACTGCCATGGTGGGTTGATATCATGATTGCGGTTGTGTGGCTGTCTTATGGTCTGAATTACATCATGACGATCGGCATCCGCAAGACTTCACACATCTACGTGTCCAACTGGTTCACGATGGGTATGATCGTCATGATCACTTACCTGCACGTGGTTAACAGCTTGGCGATTCCAGTGGATTGGGCGACTTCGTACTCCATCTACTCTGGCGTTCAAGATGCGATGATTCAATGGTGGTGGGGTCATAACGCGGTGGGTTTCTATCTGACCGGCGGTTTCCTCGGTATCATGTACTACTTCATCCCTAAGCAATCTGGTCGTCCAGTGTTCTCGTATCGTCTGTCTGTTCTGCACTTCTGGACACTGACTTTCGGTTACGTATGGCTCGGCGCTCACCATCTGCAATACACAGCGTTGCCTGACTGGACCGGTTCACTCGGTGCGGCTATTTCACTGGCGATGATCATCCCTTCATGGGGTGGTGCGATGAACGGTATGATGACTCTGTCCGGTGCATGGGACAAGCTGCGTACCGACTACATCCTGCGTTTCCTGGTAACAGCGATGGCGTTCTATGCAATGTCTACATTTGACGGCCCGGTTATGGCAATCAAGTCTGTCAACGCATTGTCACATTACACTGACTGGACTGTTGGTCACGTTCACGCCGGTGCTCTGGGCTGGATGTCGATGATTTCCTTCGGTGCTCTGTACCACATGATCAAGAAATTGTGGAATACAGAAATGTATTCTGACAAGCTCGTGAACGTGCATTTCTGGGTTGCTCTGATTGGCGCTACAACTTATGTAGTTGCAATGTGGGTATCCGGCATCATGCAGGGTCTGATGTGGCGTGACTACGACGAATTCGGTACGTTGACCTACACCTTCGTTGAATCTGTATCTGCTATGCATCCGTACTACGTGATGCGTGCTGTAGGCGGTGCGATCTTCAATCTGGGTACGTGGATCATGCTGTTCAACGTGGTGATGACTGTTCGTCAAGCTGGCGCTGTTCGCGGCGTAAACGCTGTCGCAGCTAAAGCATAAGGGGAGAGAAAACATGTCTGATCACGATAAATTTTATTCAACCAAGTTCCAGGACACGATCGAACGCAAGACGTTGTTGATGTTCGTGCTGACAGCAATTGCGGTTGCGGTCGGCGGCATCGTGGAAATTGTGCCTTTGTTCTATCTGCCAAACACCGGTATGTCGGGTGGTGACGGTACGTTCAACGGTACGTCACACAAAGACCTGCAAGGCAATCCTATTCCTATGGACAAGATTGTCTGGAATCCAACTACCTCGGCTCACAAGACCCTGGCAGACTGGTTGCCAGGTGATGGCGTGCGTCCTTACACTGCGCTGGAAACAGCCGGCCGTCAGGTTTACATTCGCGAAGGCTGTTTCTTGTGCCATTCGCAGATGATTCGTCCGTTCCGCGATGAGAAAGACCGTTATGGTCACTACTCTATCGCTGAAGAGTCGATGTACGATCACACCTATCAGTGGGGTTCCAAGCGTACCGGTCCGGATATCGCTCGCGTAGGTGGAAAGTACTCCGATGAATGGCATCGCAAGCACTTGAAGTATCCGCGTGACGTGGTTCCTGAATCGGTCATGCCTAACTTCTTCTTCCTGGATAAGGCCCCAGTCGATGCGGTTAAGACAACCAAAACACTGGAAGTGATGACCAAGATGCCGTTCAATCCTGTTCCTAAGACGATCTACACTGATGCCTACATTGCAGGCGCAGCTGAAGAAGTTAAGGGCAAGACAGAAATGGACGCAGTTATCGCTTATCTGCAATCCTTGGGTAATCACGTGAAGTTTGAGGAAGGTGTCAACTACCGTGACTAAACTGATGGACTACCTGCACACGGACTGGGCATCCATGAGTGGCAACGACTGGCAAGGTGTGTTTTTCACCGTAGCCGCATTTGTCGCGATGATTGTGGTCTATGTGATGGTGTTCAATCCTAAGAACAAGGATGCATTCGACTCGCAGAGCGATATGGCTCTGCGGGAAGAAGGCGAGTACAACAATTCAGGAGATAAAAAATGAGTGATAATCACAACTCCGCTGGTGGTGTGCCTACCACGGGGCATGTATGGGATGATGATTTGGCGGATTATGTCAATCAGCCGCCGAAATGGTGGATGCTTGGTCTGACTGCAAGTGCGCTTTGGGTAGTGATTTACTGGATCATGTATCCGGCTATCCCTTTTGCAATCAATGGTACTTACTTCAAGGGTGTTGGTTTGCCAGGTTCTGGCCAGTGGACTGCTATTAAAGAGTTGGCTGAAGACCAGAAGGTCTTGGACGACGTGCGCAGGCCATACGAAGACAAACTGAAGACAATGACACCAGCTGCGATTCTGGCAGATGAAGAGTTGTCGAAGTATGTTGAACGTTCCGGCAAGGTGCTGTTCTCTGACAACTGTGGTGCTTGCCACGGTCAGAACGGTGTGGGTACTGAGCAGGTTGGTGCCAAGTTCGCAGTTCGCGAACAAGGCCTGATGGCTCCTCGTCTGAACGACGATGACTGGTTGTATGGCGGTAAGGTTGACGACATCCATACTACAATCACCGGTGGCCGCCAGGGCATGATGGTTGCGCATAAGGATAGTTTGTCTGCACCGCAGATCGACGCAGTTGCCAAGTACGTTCTCGCGATGAGCGAAGGTCGTGGCGACACTGAAGCCGCTGGTAAGAAGGTGTTCATGGAAAGCGACTGTACTGCTTGCCACGGCGCCGATGCCAAGGGTATCCAGGCCATGGGTTCCGCCAATCTGACAGACAAAGTCTGGCGTTTTGACGGTTCTCTGGAAGGTATCAAGCAGACTATTACCTACGGTGTTAACTCAGGTGATGCCAATGCACGTGTAGCGATCATGCCTAACTTTACAGCAGCAGGTAAGTTGTCTGCTGTAGAGATGAAGAAGCTGGCAGTTTACGTCTACAAGTTCGGTGGTGGTGAGAAGGAAGCAGTAGCAGCTCCAGCGGCAGTAGCTGTTGAAGCGGCACCTGCAGCTGAAGCCAAGTAAATCTCCGTTTTCCTGCGCGGGTTAAACCTGCGCAGGTTTTATGAAAGGAAAATAGATATGGGCCACGACTACGTATATTGGGCTTTGATGATTGGTACTGCCGGTGCTTTCAGCGCGTTGATTTTTGTGCTGGTCTGGTTGTTCAAGAACGCATTGACCAAGAAATCCGGCGAGAAGTAATCGCAGGGTTTTAATAAAGGGGGAGGCTAGCCTCCTCCTTTTTTCATTGCTGTAACACAGGAATACGCTGAGTTAATTTTTCCGTCAGGAAGAGTTTGTTCGGAGCTTTCTTTATAAAAAAACCGGTTCGCCGGATTAAAACAAGATACCAGGAGCAGGGGATGAGCGAACCAGTAAAAAAGTCGACTGAAGAAGTCGGTAGCGTAACGGGTATCTACAATGAGCATGAAGAGTGGAACGTCAATATGGGGGACAAGACGATTCATGCCAAGCGCATGCCGGGTCGATTCCGCACGCTGAAATACATCACCGAGTCATTCTGGCTGATCTTCTTCTTCGGCGCCTACTTGCGCTGGAATGGCAAACAAGCCCTCTTGCTCGATGTGAATAACCGCCAGTTTCACTTTTTCAATCTCACCATACTGCCGCAGGATATCTGGATGGTGTCACTGCTGCTTCTGCTGTTGGCGATGACCTTGTTTGCAGTAACTTCGGTCGCCTCTCGCGTGTTTTGCGGGTATTTCTGTTTTCAGACTGCCTGGGTTGATCTGTTTACCTGGATCGAAGAAAAAGTCGAAGGGAATCCCAACAAGCGTCATAAGCTGGATGCAGCCCCCTGGAGTGCTGACAAGATTCGCATGAAAGTGATCAAACACACCATCTGGCTGGTTATCTCGGTGTTGACAGGTATCAGTGCCACCATTTGGTTTGAAGATGCGTTCGTGTACTGGCACGATCTGTCACATTTCAACTTGTCGATGATTGAATGGACAACTTTGATTGCCTTTACACTAGGTACTTATGGTCTCGCTGGATTCATGCGTGAACAGGCGTGCCTGTGGCTGTGCCCGTATGCGCGCATCCAGGCGGTAATGGCTGATTCGCAAACCATACTGCCGGCCTACGATGTTGCCCGCGGTGAGCCACGCGGCAAATTGCGTCATGCAGGCAAAGTGGTCGAGCAGCAAGGTGATTGCATCGATTGCTACCAGTGTGTGCAAGTTTGCCCGACCGGCGTGGACATACGCGATGGCCAGCAACTGGGTTGTATAACCTGCGGCCTGTGTCTGGATGCATGCGATTCGGTGATGGACAAGATTGGCAAACCTCGCGGTCTGATCAGGTATGCATCCCTCGATGAGCTGGAGGGGCGTCCGGTTAAAAAATTGTATCAGCATCCACGAACATGGGTGTACGTGGGCATTTTGATGCTCGCCTTGGGTGGGATCATCTACGGTTTGAGCCATCTGGGAGCGCTGACCCTGCGGGTTGCGCCTGAACGCCAGCCGCTGTTCGTGCGCATGAGTGACGGCTCGATTCAAAACAAATACACCTTCAAAGTGCTGAACAAGACCGATAAGGATTTGAATGTCAAAATCAGCGCAGAAGGCGGAATCAAGGGGCAAATTCTTGTCGATGCTGACAAGCCTCAATTGATTCATCATGGCAAAGCATCCGGATTCACGGTGTTCGTCAAAGCGCCTGAGGAAAATATCAACGGTGAAGTAACTAAATTGCAGTTCCGTGTGGAAAATACCGAAGATCCAACCATGGCCGCTGAATACAACACTGTATTTAATGGTCCGAAGCGTTGATCAATCGGGCATGTTTGGTATTTGGGTAATAATATCCGTTATGCCCGTTTTCTGATGATGCAACTAGCCATTCCACTTGGCAACCGTAAAACAGTTGCCAAGTGGCTGGTTATTTTCTCAGCTTTCTCCAGCGTGCGGGAGAAGCTGTAAACGTAACGCTCCGTGAGTTTTGTGTTTAACGAAAGGTTTGATGATGATTTCTCAAAAAAATAGTAAGGGCTGGCGTAATCCATGGGTATTTGGCCTGCTGGCAATCATGTTGTCCGGTGTATTGATCAACGCGCGTTTTTTGTGGAATGTACTGAGTCATCCTGTGCGTGTGCTTGACGATAATTACAGCGTCAAGGCACACAATAAATACGATGCAAAATGGTTGCAGCAGCAGGCGGAGCGCTCCACGCTCGGCTGGAAGACCAGCTTGTATTCCTCTGAGCAGCTTCAAAATGACAGCAAGGCCAAAGCCGATGAGGCACGTTTCATTTTGATGGCAAGTCCGGCAGATTTGAAGTTTGAGTTGCGTGATAACCAAGGGCAGCCGGTTAAAGGGGCTGTCGTGGAAATTAACGCACAGTGGCCTGGTGATCCTACATTCGATTTCAACGACTCTTTACATGAAACCACGCCGGGAAATTATGAAGGCAGCTTGAAGTTTTCAAGGGCGGGTAACTGGGATTTGCTGATCAGGGCGGAACGCGATGGCAGCCAATTTGATACGGAACAAAAGGTCTTTGTTGCGATTCCAAAACAGCATTGATAGAGCGTTGAATGACACAAAATAATGCAGTACACCTCGCTCCGGCGGGGTGTTTTCATTGCGGATTGCCGATTGCTGCAGATGTGCATTATCAGTGCCAGCTGGAAGGCAATATACGAGAATTCTGTTGTTTTGCCTGTCAGTCCGTCTGTGAAGCCATTCATGAGGCCGGGCTGCAAGGCTATTATCAGCGCACGCCGCAGGGAACGCTGTTGGCACCGCCACCCACCCCGCCGCGCGATATTGAAATGTACGACCTTGACGAAGTGCAACAGGATTTCGTCAATTGTCAGGATGAAACTCGTGACACGCATCTGCTGGTAGAAGGGATCCATTGTGCTGCCTGCGTCTGGCTGATTGAGCGCGGTATGATGCGCACCCCGGGGGTGATTTCTGCCGGTGTTAATCTCGCCGGAAAACGCCTTTATGTACGGTGGAATAACGAACAAATCAAACTGTCGACGATTATTCATCAGCTCACGAAGATTGGCTATTCGGGGGTGCCTTATGATCCGGAGGTTGCGGAAGGTTCGATGAAGCGTGTCAACCGCGCAATGCTGTTCCGTTTGTTTTTTGCTGCTTTTGCGATGATGAATCTGAACCTGATTGCGATCGCGCTCTATAGTGGCGCTGATCGTGGCCAGTTCGTTAATTTCTTTCAGTGGATGGCATTCGCGCTGGCCACCCCTGCCTTGCTTTATTCAGGATATCCATTTTACAAGGGAGCATGGAGCGGCTTGCGCAACGCGCAACTGACGATGGATTTGCCGATTGCACTAGGTTTGTCTGCAACCTACGCCTTTTCGATTTATGTAACGATCACGGGGGGGACTCAGGTTTATTTTGATACAGTGACCAATCTGCTTTTTGTTATCTTGATTGGTCGTTATCTGGAGGGAATGTTCCGCCATCAGGCCGTGTCTGCAACGAACCGCTTGATGGATCTGCAGCCGCGTGTAGCCACCGTTTTGTGCGACGGAGCAGAAAAAATCACATCAGTTCGCGCGGTCAAAGTGGGTGATTCTGTGCTGGTCAAGCCCGGCAGCAATATCCCGATGGACGGACGGGTCATTGACGGACACTCATCCGTAGATGAATCAATGCTGAGCGGCGAATCGGCTCATGTCAGAAAGCAAATCGGTGACCGGGTCGCGGCTGGCACCTTGAATGGCAGCGGTGCATTGGTAGTCGAGGTGCAGGCCGGATCATCCGACTCAACCTTATCGAAAATTATCCGTCTGGTAGAGGAGGCTCAGTCTTCCAAAGCGCCTATCCAGCGATTGGCTGACAGTATCGTGCCGTGGTTCGTGCTGGCGACATTGATTCTGGCGAGTGTCACGTTCTATATCTGGTCCGATAACTTTGAATTTGCGCTGATGGCGGCCACGTCGGTATTGATCATTACCTGCCCATGCGCGCTGGGCATGGCTACACCGATGTCGATCGCAGTAGCGTCAGGACTGGGAGCCAAGCACGGAATTCTGGTTAAAAACGGGGTCGTGCTGGAAACTCTGTCCAAAGTCACACACTTCGTTTTCGATAAAACGGGCACGCTGACCGAAGGGAAAATGCGCGTTGATCAGGTGATCGTGGCATCGGGTCAGGATGAAGCAGCCCTTCTGGCGCTGGCCGCTGCAGTGGAGCGCTATTCGGAACACAGCGTTGCCTGCGCCGTCGTCATTGCGGCTGAGACTCGCGCGCTGTCATATCGGAATCTGCTCGTGCAAGATTTTCATGCCACGGCTGGCGCAGGAGTGGAGGCTGACGTTGCAGGAATACGTGTGTTGCTGGGCACGGCGGAATGGATGGTTCGCAACCAGATAAAGCCTGCAGAGGGGTTGATGCATACGCTCGATGAACTTGAGGCGCAGGCAAAGACCTGTGTGTTTCTGGCTGTGGACGGTCGGCATGTAGCCGTGCTGGTTCTGGCGGATATCTTGCGCGCGGATGCCCGTGCGCTGATCAATACACTGCGCGTTGCCGGAATCGGCATGACGCTGCTATCCGGGGATAGGCGCGCGGTCGCTGAGGCGATAGCGCTTCAGTTGGGCGGCATGGAGGTCATTGCAGAAGTGCTGCCGCAGGATAAGGACAGGGTCATTCAGCAGTTGCAGCAGCGGGGTGAATGCGTGGCAATGGTGGGGGATGGTGTCAATGACGCGCCGGCGTTGATTCGCGCAGATGTGGGTATCGCATTGGGTTCAGGCACGGATGTGTCGGTGGAGAGCGCGGACATCGTACTGATGCGCAACGAGCTGGACAAGGTTCGCCTGGCAACGCTGCTGTCCCGACGCACGCTGCGTACGATCAAGCAGAATATTGGGCTGTCGTTCGTGTATAACAGTATCATGGTCCCTTTAGCGATAATGGGTCATGTGACCCCGCTGGTTGCCGCGATCACGATGCCGATCAGCTCGCTACTTGTAATAGGTAATGCAGCGCGTATACGCAATTTGTTTAAGGAAAAATAATGGAAGTAATCTACAGCCTTATCCCCGGCATGACTTTTTTCGGGCTCGTGTTCGTCGGCATCCTGATATGGTCTGTGAAGAGGGGGCAGTACGAAGACATGGAAGGCAATGCCAGCCGTATTCTGCTGGATGATGATGAGGATGCAATGCTGATCAGTCAGCCTAAGGTGAAGAAGGAAGCCTCCCCGAACAAGTAACAATCCTCTGCAGAAAGTGCTGAATTTGTGCCGATTTTGCGGCGTTGAGCATTTAAAAAGTGAACTAAGTAATCATTATGCCGTCTGAAAAGTGGCAGTCAATTGCTTGTTGTTTCCTCCTGAGTAACAGGTGTGTTGCACATTTGGCTTTGGGTGCTTGAGCGGACAGCTCAATTCAGTAATGATCTTTTGAGGAAGAAATATGAAAAGTATTATCGTTAGTTTGTCAGTGGCCGGTTTGATGATTGCCGGAAGTGCAATGGCTGTGGATATGCCCGCTGATGGTAAAGCAAAGTGCGGTGCTTGCCATGCAATCGATACGAAGAAGGTTGGCCCTTCATGGAATGATGTTGCAGCGAAATACAAAGGTAAACCTGATGCTGAGAAGACCTTGATTACTAATATTACCAAGGGCGGTCAGTTCGGTTGGAAAATGGCCGCTATGCCACCAAAAGGTATGGGTGCAAATGATGCGCAAATAGCCTCTTTGGCAAAATTCATTGTTGAATTGAAGTAATTCAATTTCCGGTGGGCAATAAAAAACCGACTTACGTCGGTTTTTTATTGCCCACCGGAACCGCACCCGGTAAAGGGTGCCAAACCCGAGTAGTTGTTATTTCAACACTTCGCCGTTTGCCAGCAGTGGCGCTCTTACGAGTTCGAAATCCTTAGTTGGCAGATATTGAAAAAACGGTTTGTTATCCAGCACGATATCCAATCCGTGTTGCGGATATAACCAATGCACGAGGTTGGTTTTCTTCTCACGTACTCGTTGTGCAGGCTCGCCGAAACGCTTGGCGATGATCGCTTCTTCCAGACGTGCTGTGGGCATATAAGTCAGGCTGGCGACAGGTAACGAGCGTACACGCGCCAGATCATCTGCGGTCAGAGTGATGCGTTTGCCGCTGGGCGTGCTGTTCATGCGTAAACCACGCTCAAACATACCTTGCAGCTCTGCCGTCGGTACTGCGATTGTCATGATGATTTTGGCTTTCAGACCGTTAAAATTAACCTCTTCGAAAAAGGCTTCAACACCCATTGCAGCATCGCTGGGCTTGAACAAACTGATCTCAAGCTCGGTTTCGTACTTGTAGGTGTGAGCGACTTCATCGAGTGTGCTCTGACCCAGCGTGATGCCGAATACACGGGTGGTGTCCGGTGTCGGATGGCTGATTTTCCAGGGCAACGTCTCAGGTGTGCTGACGGAATTATCCGGAACCATCAGAATCAGGGAGATCGTGACAACGATCAGGGCTACGACACCCAGAATTATTTTCTTGTCCATGAGTTATTCATTTTCCTTTGAATGCGGGTAGTACGCTAAGGCGCTGGCAGGTACATTGCCAGTCCTTGATTGATGTTCGGCATCAAACTCGATGACGATGAGGCCTAGCACCGCGACCATGAAGGGTAGCAACCCAAAGCCGCCGGTCAGTGCCCAGGAGGCTACTTTCTGCATGTGGATTGCCTGTCCGCCATAAAATAGCGCCAGTGTCAGAGAGCCCAGCGCAAGAAACAGGAAGAGGAACAGTCGTGCGCGTTTTGCGGCAAACTGCCAATGGCAGCGTACATACCATGAAGGTTCCGATGTAAGCGAACGATTTGCGCGGATGAGTATATAACTGAGCATTACAATTGAAACGACTATGACTACGAGCAAAGGAATTTTACTTTGACTGATCAGCGTCAGCGACATCAAAAAGAGAAAGATGTGGTTGACAACCAGATTGAACAGCAATACGGCATGCAAATGGCGTGCACGTTTTTTTTCTGCATCGCTGGATTGAAATTCCATTTTAAGTGCCTCTACATGATTAAAAAAAATTGGTGGCGAATAATCCGCTCAAGCGCTGTGACTGTCAAACGATATGGACAGCCGTGGAGTAATATGTGTTACCTCGATTTGTTGAGGCAGGCCTGCAAGCCAGCCAGGTCAAGGATTTCAATCGTACGAACTTTCACATTGATCAGTCTTTCATTCTGAAAGTGTGAGAATGCGCGGCTGACCGTTTCCAGTTTTAATCCCAGATAGCTGCCTATTTCATGACGCGACATGCGCAACTGGAATTGGGTTGCCGACATGCCGCGTGCAGCAAAGCGCTGAGACAGGTTGAGCAGGAATGCGGCCAGTCGTTCTTCGGCACGCATTGAGCCTAGCAACAGCATGATGCCCTGGTCACGCACTATTTCGCGGCTCATAATTTTATGCAGATGGCGCTGCAGCTTTGGAATTTCGCGGCTTAACGCCTCCAGCTTGTTGAATGGAAGTTCGCAGACGACGCTGCTTTCAAGGGCAACGGCTTCGCAGGCATGAATGTCGGTGCTGATCGCATCCAGACCGATTATTTCGCCGGCCATTTGAAATCCGGTGACTTGTTCCCGTCCGTCTTCGTGGAGTATCTGAGTCTTGAAAGAACCGCTGTGGATAGCGAACAAGGCGCGGAATTTGTCACCGCTGCGGTACAGATAGTCACTGCGCGCAAAGCTGCGTTTCAATATGCCGAGTTCATCCAGCTTTTGCATCTCAATGGGGCTCAGATCGACAGGCAGGCACAATTCGGCCAGATTGCAACTGGAGCAGGCGGATTTCGGCAGGCTCAATGGGGAAGATAGTGACACGTCGCGGTCTTTGGGGTGGCGGTAATTGGGATTTGTGGCAGGCAGTTAAAACTTCGTTCAATAAATCTATAACACGGGCAATATGCCATGCTTCTTGACATATATCAAACCAGTTTCATACGCATTCAGGCATTATGCCCGCTTATTCAATAAGCGGCGATACTCATGTTGAACAACGCAGACAATCAATTGATCGTAGATCTCGAGCTGATACGCAGGCTGGACAAGAACGGGCCGCGCTATACCTCTTATCCGACTGCAGATCGTTTCGTCGAGGCTTTCAACGCCGAGACTTACAGCCAGTGGCTGTTGAAGCGCGAAATCGGCGGTGTCAGTCGCCCCTTATCGCTATATATACATATCCCGTTTTGCAATACGCTTTGTTTTTATTGTGCGTGCAACAAGGTGATCACCAAGGATCGCAGTAAATCGGCCGACTATGTGCGCTATCTGATCAAGGAAATGGCGATGCAGGCGAAGTTGCTGGGCAAAGGCCAGGTGGTCGAGCAGCTGCACTTTGGTGGCGGTACGCCGACATTCCTTTCCGATGATGAAATTCGTCAGTTGATGGCGGCGATACGCGAAAACTTCAAACTGGTGGAGGATGGCGAATATTAGATCGAGATCGATCCGCGCAAGGTCAGCGACGAGACCATCGCGTTGCTTGGCTCGGCAGGATTCAATCGCATCAGCATCGGCGTCCAGGATTTTGACGAGGAAGTGCAACGCGCAGTGAATCGCATTCAGAGCGAAGAAGAAACGATGCGCGTCATTACAGCTGCGCGCGCCAACGGATTCAAGTCGGTGAGCATCGATCTGATCTACGGTTTACCAAGGCAGACGCTGGCGGGCTTTGGTGTGACGCTTGATAAAGTGATCGCCGCCAATCCGGATCGCCTGTCTATTTACAATTACGCGCATATGCCGACCCTGTTCAAGCCGCAGCGGCGCATACATGAAGAAGAATTGCCAGCCCCGCAAGTGAAGCTGGATATTCTCAGCATGGCGGTGAACAAACTGACTGCAGCAGGCTATGTCTATATCGGCATGGATCACTTTGCCAAACCGGAAGATGAGCTGGCCGTAGCTCAGCGCCAGGGCCGTCTGCATCGCAATTTTCAGGGCTATTCTACGCATTCCGATTGCGATCTGGTCGCCTTGGGCGTGAGTTCCATCGGCAAGATTGGTCCGACCTACAGCCAGAACTATCGTGAGCTGGAAGACTATTATGATGCGCTGGATCGGGATCAGTTGCCCATCATGCGCGGTCTGGAGCTCAATGCTGACGACCTGGTGCGTCGCGCCATCATTCAGGCGCTGATGTGCCACTTTGAACTTGCCAAAGAGTCGCTGAATATCGCCTATCTGATCGATTTTGATAGTTATTTTGCAACCGAGCTCGAGGAGTTGCGAGAATACGAGCGCGAAGGCCTGCTGGAGATTTCAAAGGAATGGATCAGCGTAACTCCGAAGGGTCGCATGCTGATACGCAATATCTGCATGGTATTCGACAAGTATCTGCGCACCCGTACCGAACATGCGCGCTATTCGAAGGTGATCTAACCGTAGAAACAGTTTTCAGTAAGCTGGAAATCTGTTTTGAGGGTGGCAGCCAGCTAAATATGATCAGTTAATCTTACAGCCTGCGTTCTCGTTCGGCTTCCATGTCAACGAATTTAAGCACAACGGCGTCAGTTTTTACTGGTGCCGTTTTTCTTGAAAGACAGTCTGTGGCACGTTCAACTCGGCTGACCTCCGTTATAATCCACGCCTGACTTTCATTGCGGGTGCGATCATGAACAAAATCGTTAAATATGGTTTGTTAGGTGCGGGCGCAGTGGTGGGGGTCGCGGTGGCAGGAGCTGTATATCTTGCGGTAACTTTTAATCCGAACGACTATAAACTGTTTATAATTCAATCTGTTAAAGATAGTAAGCAACGCATTTTACATCTCGATGGCGATATCAAGCTGACATTCTTTCCAAGCATAGGGGCGAATCTGGGCAAGCTGTCTTTATCCGAAGTTAACAGTGAACAGCAGTTTGCCGCGGTTGAGACTGCAAGAGTATCATTGGAGCTGATGCCTTTGCTGAGCCGCCAGATGGTGGTCAGTGAAGTGCTGGTGAGCGGTCTGAGTGCGACGCTGATTAAGCACCAGGATGGCACGACCAATATCGACGATCTGTTAGGCAAAAATGAAAAGAAAAAGAGCGAAAATCAGCCGATAAAATTCGACATCGCGCAGGTGTCTATCGAAAAGACCAATCTCAATTACCGCGATGAAGGCTCGGGTGCTCAATACACAATTCATGACCTGGACCTCAAGACCGGGCGCATCGCCAATGGAGTGCCGGGCAAGATTGACCTGTCGGCAGGCGTGCAGGCCAATCAGCCAAAGCTGAACATCACCACACAGCTTAACACTACGCTGACATTCGATCTGGATCGCCAGCAGTATCAATTGAACGGTATGGATTGGCAGCTCAGTGGGGCGGCGCTGGATGTCAGCAACCTGAAGATCAAAGCTAGCGGGGGTGCGAGTGCGAATCTGTCCACCCAGGAATTTACGGCGAATAAATTCAAGCTGAATGCGACAGGTATGAAGGTCAAGGATGCCTTCGAGGCGACGCTGGACGCGCCTGTGTTGAGCATGACAAAAGACAAGTTTTCCGGCAATAACCTGACACTCAATGCCAATCTGGATGGCGCTTTGGGCAAGATTGTCGCTGCTCTTTCCATGCCTGAACTTTCCGGTAATGCGCAAGCCTTCAAGGTCGGCGCGCTTACGCTCGATCTGGATGTGAAGCAGGCAGAACAGGCTTTCAAGATCAAACTCAGCTCGCCGCTGTCGGGTAATTTTGAGACCCGGGAATTTAACCTGAGCAATCTAAGGCTGGCGCTAAATGCCACCGGCGACAAGTTGCCGAACAAGTCGGTGAGTAGCGAGTTGACGGGCAGTGTGCAACTGGACGCCAGCAAGCAGAACATGCAGGCCAAGTTCGCAGGCGGTTTACTGCAAAGCCAGATCAAGGCAAAAGTCGCTGTGAATGGTTTTACAAATCCCGCCATAAATTTCGACGTGGATGTGGATCAGTTTGACGCCGATCTGTATCTGCCGAAAAAGACTAAAACCAGCCAGCAGGAACAGCCATTTGATCTGTCTGCATTGCGAGCACTTAATCTGGACGGCAGTCTGCGTATCGGCCAGCTCAAAGTGGCGAACATCAAATCAAGCGGTGTTCGTCTGGATGTAAAAGCGCAGAAGGGTCAGGTCAGTGTGAATCCGTTGTCCGCCAACCTGTATCAGGGCAGCATGAAGGGCACGCTTGCCGTGAATGCGGCCGCTGTGCCTGTCATTACCGTTGTTCAGAATCTTAGCAGCATCAATGTCGCCGCGTTGACTCGTGATGCGGCAGGCTTTGATATGCTGGAAGGTCGCGGCAATGTCGCGCTGAATCTGACCATGCAGGGCAATACTGTAAGCCGCATGAAGAAGGCGCTGAACGGTAACTTGTCGCTGAATCTGAATGACGGCGCGATCAAGGGTATCAATATTGCAAAAAAGTTGCGCGATGCGCAGGCTATGCTGGGTAAGGGCAGTGCGCAGACGCAATCTGCCGACCAGAGCGAGAAGACGGATTTTTCCGAATTCAAGGCGAGTTTCTATGTAAACAATGGCGTGGCACACAACGACGACCTGTTGCTCAAATCGCCATTGTTGCGGCTGACCGGCGCAGGAGACATCGATATCGGCAATGACCGTATGAACTATCTGGCGCGCGCCACGCTGGTCAGAACGCTGGAAGGTCAGGGGGGGCGGGATAACGCAGGTGGCGTCACCGTGCCGGTGCGCATTGCCGGCCCGTTTTCCGATCTGAAGTACACGCTGGATTTCGGCGCGATGGCGGGGGACGTCGCCAGGCAGAAAGTTGAAGCCAAAAAAGAGGAAGTCAAAACACGTGTGCAGGATGAACTCAGAAACAGCCTGAAAGGGTTGTTCAGATAAAAGGTAGTCGCTAGCGCCTTTTAGCGTGTAGCTTGCAACTGTTCATAATTTTCAATTTTCAATTTTCAATTTTCAATTTTCAATTCGTTCATATGTCCAGCTTTGCTTCATCTCTTATCCAATGGCAACGCGGTCATGGTCGTCACGGTTTGCCGTGGCAGCATGCCGATGCCTACCGCGTCTGGCTGTCCGAGGTCATGCTGCAACAGACGCAGGTTGCTACGGTTATTCCCTATTTTCAGCGTTTCGTCGCGTCCTTCCCGACGATTGCGGCATTAGCCTGCGCCAGTGAAGAACAGGTGCTGGCGCACTGGAGTGGGCTGGGCTATTACGCAAGAGGTCGAAATCTGCACCGGGCAGCGCAGATTGTCTTAGCTCTGCACGGCGGCGAGTTCCCGCGCCAGTTTGAACAGATACTCGAATTGCCTGGTATCGGGCGCTCTACCGCCGCCGCGATTTGTGCGCTGGCATATCAACAGCGTTACGCGATACTCGACGGCAACGTCAAGCGCGTTCTTGCACGCTACGGCGGCGTCAGTGGATCGCCCGCCATCAAGTCGGTGGAGAGTCTGCTCTGGGAGCTGGCCGAAACGTTGTTGCCACAGCGCGATGTGGATTGCTACACGCAGGCTTTGATGGATATGGGCGCGACGCTATGTACCCGCAGCAAACCGCTGTGCGGATTGTGTCCGGTGCAAAGTGATTGCGTCGCTTTTCAGACCGGACGCGTGGCTGAACTGCCCACCCCGCGCAAGCGCAAGGTCGTACCGGAAAGATGCGCCACATTTTTGTTGATGATGGCAGGAGGCGAAATTTTGCTGGAAAAGCGCGGCCCTTCCGGTATCTGGGGAGGGCTCTGGAGTCTGCCGCAATTTGACGAAGAGGAAGAGTGGATTGAGTATTCGCAGGGCTGGCAGGTTGACGAGCAAATAGCATTGCCCGTGTTGGTGCACACCTTTACTCATTTCAAATTAAACATCACCCCGCTGCTGCTGACACTTGCACATAAACCGCACGGTTTGCAAGGCGTGTGGTTGGACGTGGGGGAGGCATTGGCTGCTGCGATTCCAACACCAGTCAGGCGGCTGCTGGAAGGACTTCGATGAGAACGACGACCCATTTTGGTGAAAATATTTAATCGGAGTCGCTATGAAAAATCAATTGAGCGCACAGTTTATTGCGTCATTCTTTGCAGTATCCCCTTTGATGGCTGCAGAAGAGGTTTCTGTCGGGCAGGCATTATATCTGCCTGTTTATTCCCATATCTGGCACGGTGACCGCATCGGGGGGGGCAAGTCTCCTGCAAAGAGCACGGTGTCCGTGCTGGTCAGCATACGCAATACCAGTCTGAAAATACCCATTAGGGTTTTTTCGGCGCGCTATTACAGTACTGAGGGTCGCCTGCTCAAGGAATATTTATCCAAGCCGGTAACAATCAGTGAGATGGGTACGCTGGAGCTGTTTGTGGAGCGCCGTGAATCGGAGGGCGGTTCGGGTGCGAATTTTGTGATTCAATGGGATTCTGCTGCTGCTACTAATCCTCCCATGGTAGAAGCCGTGCATGCGGATATCAGGGGTGGCAGTCATGCACTGATTTTTATCACTACGGCGCACGCGATTAATCCTGATAAGTAAGGATTCAGCAGGACGTATTTACCGCTAGTTGATGCGAGTCAGGGTTTGCCCTGGTGCAGCCAGGCTTCGGCTACCTGTAGTTCTTCCGGCAGGCCGAGCAGAACCAGCACATCCCCGGATTGCAGGATCATCTCCTCGCTGGGTTGGGCGCCGTGTACGTTGTAGCGACGCAACGCCTTGACTTCGATGTTCAAGGTGTCCAGTTCAGCCTCGATCAGGCGTTTTCCCACCGCAAGCGAATCGGGCTTGAGAAGTACGTTCAAAAAACGAGGTTGCATTTCGTCGCTGATTTCGATGCCATCGTTTTGTATTCCATTCGCGTAACCGCTAAACATTGCATAACGACGCGCCCGGTTTTCCTGAACGTGGCGGATAACGCGATTGAGTGGTACGCCTGCCAGCAGCAAAGCCTGGGAGGCGAGCATCACACTGCCTTCGAGTACTTCGGCGACAACCTCGGCAGCTCCCGCGCTTTTGAGTATCTCCAGATTGGTATCGTCATTGGTGCGCACCACTACAGGCAAGTCCGGGCGCAATTCCTTGACGTGACGCAAAATGGACAGGGCGGAATGTTTGTCTGTGTAAGTCACGACCAGTACTTTTGCGCGCATCAGACCTGCGGCCATCAGCACTTCGCGTTTGGCCGCGTCGCCATACACCACGCTTTTATTGGCGGCAGCTGCTTCGCGTACGCGGTGCGAGTCGAGATCAAGTGCGATGAAACGCAGTTTTTCCGCTTCCAGTATGCTGGCAAGCTTCTGTCCGCTGCGGCCATAACCGCACAGGATGATGTGGCCTGTGCTCGACATGCTGTGGATCGCGATCTGGTGCATCTGCAAGGCGCGGTTGGTCCATTCGGCGGCCGAAAAACGGCGCGCAATGGCTTCCCCATATTGGATCAGGAAAGGCGCGGCCAGCATGGACAGCAACATCGTGGCGAGCGTGATTTGCATCGTGGCGCCGTGCAATAAATGCGATTCTTCGGCCAGCGTCAGCAGCACGAAGCCGAATTCTCCTGCTTGAGCAAGACCAATGCCGCTGCGCAACGCGACGCCCCAGTCGCCTTCAAAAGCGCGTGCCAGCAGCGTGATCAGCAGTGCCTTGAGCAGGATCAACATGGTCAGCGCCAGCAGTATCCAGACAAGGTTGGAAAGCACGCTTGCTAGATTGAGCATCATGCCTATCGTGACGAAGAAAAGCCCCAGCAAGACATCGCGGAACGGCTTGATGTCCTCTTCCACTTGATAACGGTATTCGGTCTCCGAAATCAGCATGCCGGCCACGAAAGCGCCCAGCGCCAGAGACAGGCCTGCCAGTTCGGTCAAATAAGCCAGACCCAGCGTGATGAACAGTACATTCAGCGTAAAGAGTTCGGAAGATTTCTGGCTGGCCACGACGTGAAACCAGCGGCGCATGATGCGCTGGCCGAATACCAGCAAGATCAGCAGTACCGCTGCAGCCTTGAGCATAGCGAAGCTCAGGGTGGCCGGAAGATCGGCGGTTTGGGAGGCTAAGGCGGGAATGATGATCAGCAGTGGGACGACGGCCAGATCCTGAAACAGCAGCACGCCCATCATCTGCTGACCATAAGGCAGGTTGAGCTCGGCGCGTTCGACCAGCATTTTGCTGACAATTGCGGTTGATGACATCGCCAGGATGCCACCTAGTGCTAAGCCTACGCGCCAGTCTATATCAAACAGCCAGACGATGCCCATGACCAGCAGTATCGTAACTAGCACCTGCGCGCCGCCTAAACCGAATACGGTTCGATGCATCGCTTTAAGGCGGGTCAGGCTAAATTCCAGGCCGATGCTGAACATCAGGAAGACCACGCCAAATTCTGCCAGATGGCGTGTGCTGGGTGTGTCGGGAATCCAGCCGAAGGCATGCGGGCCGATCAGTATGCCTACCGTGAGATAGCCCAGCATCACCGGCAAACGCAGGATGCGGCAAACCACCACGACCAGAACGGCGGTGGCGAGCAGTATGAGTACGAGTGAGAGTGAGTTGTCCATCAGTTATGAGTGCGATTCAAGCGCCCCGATAATGCAGCACAAATGCCCAGTTTGCAAAGTTAATAGTGATTGAGCAGAAAATACAATGGCTAAGAGTGCAAGGGTCTTAAACGCACAACGGTGGATTTGCAATCAAGGTTGTTGCGTGAACGACTGGCGTCTGGCAGCTACCTTGCTATAATGCGCGCATGAATAAATTTCTTGCCGATGCGCCGCGCGCGCTTCTCTTGGGTCGTCAGGTTCTGGATATCGAAGCCGCCGCTGTTCAAGCGTTAAGCACACGTCTGGACGATAATTTTCTGCATGCGCTGGATCTGATTCTGCGCTGCGAAGGGCGCGTGATCGTCAGTGGCATGGGAAAGTCCGGGCATATCGCGCGCAAAATTGCGGCGACGATGTCCAGCACCGGTACGCCAGCCTATTTCGTGCATCCTGGGGAAGCCAGTCATGGCGATCTCGGGATGGTTGCAGGCGAAGATGTTTTTATCGCATTGTCTTATTCGGGTGAAAGCCAGGAGCTGATGACGATCGTGCCTATCCTAAAACGGCAGGGCGCGAAACTGATCAGCATGACCGGAAATCCAGCCTCCAGCTTGGCTAAAGTGGCCGATGTGCATCTGAATGCAGCGGTTGACAAGGAGGCCTGCCCGATGGGCTTGGCGCCAACCGCTAGTACAACAGCATCCTTGGCGCTGGGCGACGCGCTGGCCGTCGCGTTGCTCGATGCCAAGGGTTTCAATGCAGAGAATTTTGCCCGTTCTCACCCCGGCGGCAGTCTGGGGCGGCGTCTGCTGACGCTGGTGCGCGATATCATGCGCAGCGGTACGCGCATGCCGATGGTGTTTGAGGATGTCATGCTGAGCACCGCGCTGATGGAAATGTCCCGAAAAGGCGTCGGCATGACCGCGATCGTCGATAAAGACGAAACCGTGCTGGGCATTTTTACGGATGGCGACTTGCGCCGTACGCTGGAGAAAAATCTTGATTTTGGCAGTACGCCGGTGAAGAGCGTGATGTCCGCTAACCCGCGCTGCATTAGCGCTGACAGCCTGGCGGTTGAGGCGGTACAGCTGATGGAGCAATACAATATCAATCAGATGCTGGTGGTGAATGAACAGCATCGGCTGGTCGGAGCACTGAATATGCACGACCTGCTGCACGCCAAGGTTATTTAAGTCCGCATTGCTACACGCTACTGGCTACCAGCCGGTTTTTGGGGAGATTTTATGTTTTTAAGCCGTGCTAAATTGATACGCCTGGTCGCCTTTGATGTGGATGGCGTGATGACGGATGGCGGATTATTTCTGTCCGATTCTGGCGAAGAAATGAAACGTTTCAACTCGCTGGACGGGCATGGCATAAAAATGCTGCGTGCCAGCGGTGTCGAGGTTGCCATCATCACAGGCCGCACCTCGCGCTGTGTCGAGATACGTGCGCAGAATCTGGGTATTACCCATGTCTATCAAGGCGTGGAGCGCAAACTCGACGCCATGGTTGATTTGCTGGGTAAGCTGGAGCTGTCGCGTGATGCCGCAGCGTACATGGGCGATGACGTTGTTGACCTGTGCGTGATGCGTCATGTGGGGCTTGCGATTACTGTGCCTCAGTCGCCGGAACTGGTGCGTGAGCATTCTCACTATGTGACGCAGCGCAGCGGCGGCTATGGCGCGGTACGCGAAGCTTGTGAGCTGATCATGTCGGCACAGGGCACGCTGGGTGCACAGTTGGCGCCCTATTTGAAATGAATGCAGTATCCCGGTCACGCTACTGGCTGCCGCTCTTACCTTTATTGGCGCTGCTGGCATTTGTCTACTGGCTGGATCAGCAGGTGCAGCAGGAGATTGCAGTTGCTGCGAATAACCAGCGTCACGATCCTGACGGCATCATGGATAATTTCCATTCAACCAAAATGGATCGGCTGGGTGTGCCGCGCTTTCTGTTGTCCGCGAAGCAGTTAAGGCATTATCCCGATCATGACAGCACCGAACTCGACTTGCCACGACTGACGATGCTGAACAAGGTAAATCCCCCCGTTCACATGAACGGGATACGCGGTAATGTGTCCAGTCGAGGCGATGAGGTGATTTTTCGCGACGATGTCAGCGTGCTGCGCGAAGCGGTTGGTGATCAATCTGCAATGACCCTGACAACCGAGTATCTGCGTGTCTTGCCGAGTCAGGACTGGGCCGATACCGACAGAGCTGTTACGATTGTCGATGCAAACAGTACCGTGCATGCAATCGGTCTGGAAATGGATAATAAAACGCGTATCCTGAAACTACTCTCACAAGTCAGAAGTGAACATTTACCCCATGCAAAATAGATTGTTGCTCCTCCTGCTGTTACTTGCCTCCCCGTTATGTCATGCAGAACGTGCCGATCGCGAAAAACCTATCAATATTGATTCGGATCAGGCTCAGGTCGATGATGCGAATCAGATTAGCACCTTCACGGGCAGCGTGGTGTTGATCCAGGGTACGATGGTTATACGCTCCGAAAAACTCGTCGTGACGCAGGATAAGGCCGGTTTCAAGCACGGGACGGCCTATGGGCACACTGCAAGCTTCAGGCAAAAGCGCGAAGGCTTGAATGAATATGTGGAAGGTTACGGTGAGCGAATCGAATATGACACACGTGCGGATACGGTAGATTTTTACATTCAGGCCAGAGTCAAGCGCGATCAGGATGAGGTGCGCGGAGAACACGTTACCTACAATTCGAAAACCGAAATTTTTAAGGCGGACAGTAAGGATGCAGTAGCGGGTGGCGGTGCGCCAAAACGGGTGCATGCGGTGCTGTACCCGAAGCCTAAATCAGGCGATGAGACGGTAATCAAACCGGCAGCGGAGAGCAAATGAGCGAATTACGCGCTGTTGGTCTGAAAAAGAAATATGGGTTGCGCACCGTGGTGCATGACGCGTCATTATCGGTAAAAAGCGGTGAAGTGGTCGGCCTGCTGGGGCCGAACGGCGCGGGAAAAACTACCTCGTTTTATATGATTGTGGGCCTGGTTGCTGCCGATGGCGGAAAAATAACAATTGATAATCAAGATATTACACACATGCCAATTCATCGGCGTGCGCGTTTAGGGCTGGGCTACTTGCCACAGGAAGCGTCTATTTTCAGACGCATGAGCGTGGCGCAAAATATTCAGGCGGTGCTCGAGTTACAGGACTTGTCAGATGAGGACATTGAGCGCCGTCTTGAAGAGTTGCTGCAGGATTTGCATATCGAGGCGATACGGAATAATCCGGCGATCAGCCTGTCAGGCGGTGAGCGTCGGCGGGTGGAAATCGCCCGCGCGCTTGCAACCGACCCACGCTTCATCCTGCTCGATGAGCCCTTTGCCGGCGTTGATCCGATTGCCGTACTGGACATTCAAAAAATCATTTGTTTTCTCAAAGAGCGCAATATCGGCGTGCTGATCACCGATCATAATGTGCGCGAAACGCTGGGAATTTGCGACCGCGCTTATATCATTAACGCCGGATCAGTGATGGCAGAAGGCAAACCGGATGAAATCATCTACAATGAAGGTGTAAGGAAAGTCTATCTGGGTGAAAACTTCAAGCTTTGAGGTGATATCCCGGAAGAACGATCCCAGCTACTGACGGGTATGGAAAAGTTAACACCATCTGATAATGAATCTCGTCATGCCCGTTTCCCTATTTTCGACTTTCCCCACCAAGCGGGTGAAAGGGCAATCGGATTGCTACGCAAGTTTCAAGTTAATTAAGTAATGAAAGCCTCTCTACAACTTCGCGTGTCACAGCAGCTGTCGCTCACGCCTCAGTTGCAGCAGTCAATCCGTCTGCTTCAGCTTTCAACTCAGGATATGCAGCAGGAAGTCGCACGCATGCTCGATGAAAATCCCATGCTGGAATTAACCGAGGATTTTGCATTCAATAATTTCTCCGCAGAGCCGGGCGCCGGCGCAAAAATCCGTGAGACTAGCGATACGGATACGGGCCGAAGCGAAGATAATAGCCGCAGTGATGAGGATCGAACATCCATTGAAGCCTTTGAATGGAACACGGCAGGACACAGCGTCGATGATGAAAACGAGGCTTATCCCGAACAGGCCGCGCTTCAGGCCAGCATGCGTGAGTATCTGCATAGTCAGTTATCCATCAGTCAGCTGGACTATAAAGACCAGCAAGTCATAGGTATGCTGATCGACGCGCTGGATGAAAATGGCTATATGGCACAGGATCTGGCGGAGCTGGCCGAGCTTTTGCCTGTAGAGCTTGCCATCACGCTCGATGACCTTGAAACGGCCCTGGTGCAATTGCAGTACCTCGATCGGCCGGGCATAGGCGCACGCACGTTAAGTGAATGTCTGTTGCTGCAACTTAAGGCCTTGCCCCAAGACACGCCACAACGTGATCTGGCAATTAGCCTGGTAAGTCATCATATCGATCTGGTTGCCTCGCATGATTATGCAAGGATCAAGAAACTGTTGCGATGCTCGGACGACAATTTGCGTGCCGCACAAAATCTGATTGTCAGCCTGAATCCCAAACCTGGCGATGCATTCGATTCGAGTGTTGCCGATTATGTTGTTCCTGATGTCATCGTTGAAAAACACAAGGGGAAGTGGCGTGCAAGGCTTAATGCGGACGCGATGCCCCGGCTGCGCGTCAATCAGATGTATGCGAATATTCTGCAGCAGCGGGATGATAAGTCGGGTGCACCACTGGTTGCGCAGTTGCAGGAAGCCAGCTGGTTAATTAAAAGTCTGCGGCAACGCTTTGAGACCATCTTGCGGGTAGCCCAGGCTGTCGTGGAACGGCAGGGGGCTTTTCTGGAGCATGGGGAAATCGCCATGCGGCCTCTGGCGTTGCGGGAAATAGCTGACGCGCTGGAGTTGCACGAATCAACCATATCGCGCGGTACCACGCAAAAATTTATGCGTACACCGCGTGGCATATATGAATTTAAGTATTTCTTTGGCAGCGGTTTAGTCACGGAAAGCGGGGGCGTCTGTTCTTCTGCCGCAGTACGCGAACTGATCAAGCAATTGGTCAGCGCAGAAGATCCATGCAAACCACTTACGGACGGACGTATGTCAGAAATCCTGGCGCAGCAGGGCATCGTAGTTGCCCGCCGCACCATAGCAAAGTACCGGGAAGCATTGCATATACTCCCGGTAAATCTCCGTAAATCACTCTAAAAAGGAACATAAAATGAACCTCCAAATAACCGGACGTCACCTGGAAATCACACCCGCTATTCGCGAATATGCGACTGAAAAGTTCAGCAAGATCAAGCGCCATTTCGACAATGTCATTGATGTGAATATCATTCTGTCGGTTGAGAAATTGATGCAAAAGGCAGAAGCGACCGTACATGTCACCGGCAAGAACGTTTTCGTTGAATGCGAAGATGAGAATTTGTACGCCGCAATTGACGCACTGGTTGACAAGCTGGATCGCCAGGTGATCAAGCACAAGGAAAAAATGTCAGATCGTCGTCATGATGAAACGGCTAGCCAGGTTGCAGTAGAGGAATAAATCACCACGGGCGGCAGAAATGCCGCCTTTGTCCAAGGCATTAATACGATGAATTTAATCAGCAAAATCCTGGCTATCGACAACATTCTGTTGGATACCGAATCAACCAGCAAAAAACGCGTGTTTGAACGCGTGGGATTGCTGTTTGAAAATCAAAAGCAGATCGCGCGCAGTCAGGTGTTTGACAGCTTGTTCGCCCGAGAAAAGCTGGGTTCGACCGGGCTGGGGCAGGGCGTGGCGATTCCGCATGGCCGTATTCCCAAGTTGCGCGAAGCGACGGCCGCCTTTGTCAGAACAGATCACCCTATTCCGTTTGATGCGCCGGATGGCAAACCCGTTACACTGATTTTTGTGTTGCTGGTGCCGGAGTTGGCTACCGATTTGCATTTGCAATTACTCGGTGAGCTGGCGCAAATGTTCAGCGATACAGATTTTCGGGAAAAATTGCTGGCCTGCGAAGACGCCGGTGGCATATACCAACTATTCTGCGACTGGAACAGCGCAGCATGAGCCAGGTGAACATCCGCCAATTGTTTGAAGACAAACAGGTGCGGCTGGAGCTTGTGCGTGTGGCAGGAAACGATGGCGTTGACCGGATTATAGACAGCGAGGCGGTGGAAGCCTCCAACCGGGAGATGGTCAGCCATCTGAGCCGGATACATCCAAGCTGGGTGCAAGTGTTGAGTGAAACCGAACTCGATTATCTGAGCAAACTGAGTCCGGACGACCGTGAAAACGTGTTCGAACAAGTTGAACAAAATGGAACAGCCTGTCTGATCGTGGCAGGTTCGGCCGAAATACCGACTGAACTGATCTCTTTTGCCAATCGATCTGGCATTCCGCTATTCGCTTCTTCCAAGACCAGTGTTCATCTGATGTGGTTGATACGTCACTATCTTGCCAAGGAGCTGGCAGAAGCCACTACACGTCACGGCGTCTTCCTGGATGTACTGGGAGTGGGCGTGATGATTACCGGTGAGAGTGCGGTCGGCAAGAGTGAACTGGGTCTTGAACTTATCACGCGTGGCAGCGGGCTGGTGGCGGATGATGTGGTCGAGTTACACCGCATCGCCCCTGATACGCTGGAAGGCCGCTGTCCTGAGCTGTTGCGCGACTTTCTCGAAGTGCGTGGATTGGGTATGCTGAACATTCGCACGATGTTCGGTGAGACGGCGGTGCGGCGCAAAAAGAGTCTGAAGCTCATCGTGCATCTGCACCGTTCGCAAGATGGCGAACTCTCGCAAATGGACAGGCTGCCGCTGGTGGCGACCAATCAGGAAATTTTGGGCGTGAAAATCAATACGGTGAGTATCCCGGTAGTGGCAGGGCGAAACCTTGCGGTATTGGTGGAAGCTGCGGCGCGCAATTTTGTATTGCAACAACGCGGCATCAATACCATGCTCGAATTTATCAGCCGTCATGATCAAATGTTAGCAGGCGACTGATGCAGCTGTTTTTGTTAAGCGGTCTCTCCGGCTCTGGCAAGAGCGTCGCGCTCAAAGTGCTTGAAGACAGCGGCTTTTACTGTGTAGATAATTTGCCCGCACCGCTGCTGAGCAGTTTGATGGACTATTTGCTGACGGCAGGATATGACAAGATGGCGGTCAGCATCGATGTGCGCAGTGCCAATAGCGTGCAGAGTTTGCCCGATATCTTGTTGCAGTTACTGCAAAAAGATATCGCGGTACATGTGATCTTTCTGGATGCAAAGACAGACACACTGGTGCAGCGGTTTTCCGAGACGCGCCGCATGCATCCGCTCAGCGACGGGGTGCGTACCTTGCCAGAATGTGTACAGTACGAGCGCGAACTGCTCGCCGAAATCAGCAATATCGGACACCACATCGATACCAGCGAGCTTAAAACCAATGCACTCAGTAACTGGATCAAACAGTTCATTACGCTTGATCGTGCACGACTGACGTTGCTGTTTGAGTCTTTCGGTTTCAAACACGGCATTCCGCTGGATGCCGATTTTGTCTTTGACGTACGCTGCCTGCCCAATCCTTACTACGACCCCCTGTTGAGGCCGCTCACAGGGCGGGACGCCCCAGTGGTTGAATTTCTGGAAAACACGCCTGCAACACAGGAGATGTTTGCCGACATCAGCCGCTTTGTTGAACGCTGGCTGCCGCACTTCATTGCAGACAATCGCAGTTACGTTACCGTAGCGATAGGATGTACCGGAGGACAGCACCGCTCGGTGTATATCAGCGAAAAACTCAGCACCTATTTTCAAACTCGGCAACAGGTCCTGTTGCGTCACCGTGAACTCTCCTGAAATCAGCAGCTGGGCAGTGCTTGGATACATCAAGGCGGGGGACTGGCTGACGCTGGTGTCGGGCAGTGTATGCGTTGCGCTTCTCACCATGACGTTGTGGAGTGGCGAGCTCGCCGACAAGGCGGTGATACGTAGCGGCGGGAAAATTTTTCGCACCGTTGCACTCTCGCAAGACAGGAAAATAGAAGTTCCCGGCCCGCTGGGTATCAGTCTGATCTCCATTGAAAATCGCAGGGTACGCATCGCTTCCGACCCTAGTCCGCGACAATACTGTGTACGTCAGGGCTGGCTGCAACAAGCCGGCGAAATTGCACTGTGCCTGCCCAATCAGGTGAGCGTCGAGCTGGTCGGCAGCCACAAGCGTTATGACAGCCTGAGTTACTAGAATGCAGGAAACAGTGCACAGAAGCCAGCAGACGGAATCTAGGAGCCAGGAATCAGGCTCGCTAAGTCCCGCATCCTGCATCCTGAATACTGAATCACGAATATTGTTGCATACCACTGCCGAAGATCATCATGTCGCGCGCATGGCGGCGGTGGCGCTGGGCTTAACACTGCTGGAAGGGGCTATTCCATCGCCCTTGCCAGGCGTGAAGCCCGGTTTGGCCAACATCGTCACCCTAGTCGTGCTGGCGCGCTATGGCTGGCGTACTGCTGCGTGGGTGTCGTTATTGCGTGTGTTCGCCGGTAGTCTGTTGTTCGGCAATTTTCTCACGCCGGGATTTTTTCTCGGTCTGGCAGGCGCGCTGCTCAGCTTGATGGTACTGGCATTGGCGCAATATTTGCCAACACGCTGGTTCGGCCCCGTCAGCCACAGCATTTACGCCGCTTTCGCGCATATCACAGGACAGATGGCTGTGGTCTACTTGTGGCTGATCCCACATGCAGGCATCGCCTACCTGATTCCGATTTTTTCGATTTCGGCACTGGTGTTCGGCACAGTGAACGGGCTGATTGCAGCGCGATTCATGGATAATGCGGAAGCTAAATAACTTGGAGTGCCGCATCCTGTGAAAACCATCACCCTTGCTTTTACTGGTGCATCCGGCATGCCTTACGGTATGCGTCTGCTCGAATGCCTGTTGCAAAGCGGTCAGCGCGTGCATCTGGTGTATTCCATGGCTGCACAGATCGTCGCAAAACAGGAAATGGGGCTGGTGTTGCCGAACCGCCCGCCCGATGCAGAACGCATGCTTGCCGAACGATTTGGGGGATTTTCCGGGGAGCTGCATGTGTTCGGGCGCGATGACTGGTACGCGCCAATGGCATCAGGCTCGAATCCTGGCGATGCCATGGTGATATGTCCTTGCACAATGGGTACGCTGGCTAAAGTCGCATCAGGGATCAGCGACGACCTGATTGCCCGTGCTGCGGACGTGATGCTCAAAGAACGGCGCACGCTGATCCTGGCGCCGCGCGAAATGCCCTTTTCAGTGATCCATCTGGAAAATATGCTCACCCTTGCCCGTGCAGGCGCCGTCATCATGCCACCCAACCCTGGCTTTTATTACCAGCCTGACAGCGTGCAGGATATGGTGGATTTCGTGGTCGCACGCATTCTCGATCATCTGGGGGTGGCGAACACACTGCTGCCGAGATGGGGCGAAAAGTAATTATTAAGCTTGTAGCTTGTAGCTTGTAGCCGTGGGCTGCTACAGCCAGCGATAAAATTTAAGAGGTATTTTTGAATAATTCGATGACCAAGATCATTGAGGTTGCTGCTGCGGTGCTTCAGCGCCCTGACGGTGCTTTCCTGCTGGCACAGCGACCTGCAGATAAAATATGGGCAGGCTACTGGGAGTTTCCGGGAGGAAAGGTGGAGGCGGGTGAGACGGTGCGGGATGCGCTGGTGCGCGAATTGAACGAGGAGCTGGGTATTGAGGCGCTGACGGTCTTTCCCTGGCTTACGCGTATCTTCACCTATCCGCATGCGACGGTGCGTCTGAGTTTTTTTCGGGTCACACAATGGCGTGGCGATTTGTATCCACACGAGGGACAGCAGTTTTCCTGGCAACGTGCGACGGAGGTGACCGTAGCGCCAGTGCTGCCGGCCAATGTACTCATCCTGCGTGCGCTTGAGTTACCGCCTCTTTATGCCATCAGCAATGCTGTCGAGTTGGGTGTGGAGGCCTTTTTGATCAAGCTGAAAATGCAGCTGGATGCGGGGTTGCGCCTGATGCAGCTGCGCGAAAAAGGTCTTGGCCGAGCCGAGCTACGTGAATTGGCGCAGCGAATGGTAGCGATGGCGCATGCACGGGGTGCTGCGGTCTTGATTAACGGCGATGTGGCGCTGGCACAAGAGGTTGGTGCGGATGGGGTGCAGTTGACCTCGATGCAGCTCGCCGAACTCGCTGAGCGCCCTGCCGTACTCTGGTGCGGTGCTTCCTGCCACACTGCGGAGGATTTGCGTCGTGCGGAGCAGCTGGGTTGCGATTTTGCGATGTTGAGTCCGGTGTTGCCGACGAAGTCGCATCCGGGAGCCGCACATCTGGGCTGGGAGCATTTTTCAGGCTTGCTGGCGGGATCATCCATTCCAGTATACGCCCTGGGGGGGCTGACTCATGCGGACATGAACGCCGCCTGGCAGCATGGTGCGCATGGTATCGCCTTGTTGCGTCAGGCTTGGTAGGGAGGTGCGGTAAATTCCTGTTCGTCTTCAGGGAGGGTTACGCGGAATTCTTCGTCCGCCCATTTGCCGAGGTCGATCATTTTGCATCGTTCGCTGCAAAACGGGCGATAAAGATTGTTGATATCCCATGGGGATTCTTTGCCGCAGCGTGGGCAAGCGACGATAGGTAATTTTGATGGGGTCACGATGTCAGGGTGCAAAAAGTCAAATCGAAAGGTACATCTTGTTCAAACAGGGACGATTTCGCTGCATAGTTTGCGACGATAAAGCGTATATTGATCGCATATTTGTTTGCGCCGAGTTCAGGAATGCAGGCCAAGTCCGGATGTAAACTGACGCGTAACAACAGCGCCGCCCGTCCGCCCTGCATTTGCTGGAAAGTGCCCTTCTGTGCAGTGAAGCTGATTTTTCGCCCGTTCTCTCGCAGCAGACGCAACAGAATTTCGATGGCAGCGCTGATCGGCAGCAGAGGCGATAACCATTCGCGCAGGTTGTCGCGGCGTAAGCTGGCAGGTTGTTTCTGCCAATAGTGATAGGAGGGCAGATCAAACTGGCATGTGCCGCCCGGCATGCTGGCGCGTTGCCTGATGCCCATCAGCCATTCATTGTCGCGTAGTATCGCCCCCACTTTTCCGGTCATCGCGAGCAGAGCTGCTGCGGCTTGTTCAATCTCGCCCAAGATCCCGTCGAGCGCATGTTCAGAAATTTCCGGGTTGTTGTGCAAACTTGCGAGAGAGCGCTTCTGACGTTCAAGTTCTTGTAATAATTCTGATTTAAGGTCTGGGCGGCTGGCGACTTCGTGAATTTCAAAGAGCGTCGTGAGTGCAACATGATGTTCCATGCTGAGCTCGCCCGCCACGAAATAATTGACGCGCGCGAACAAATCTTCAAGACGCAACCAGGTGCGTACTTTTTCATTGAGCGGGAATTCGTAGCTGATCACGTTGTTATTGTCTGTTATGTGATTAAAAGAAACGCCGAACACGGAAGATATATTGAATATCAGCTTGCCGTCAAATTGTTGTTAATTATATTCAGGTAATACGGGTGCAATGTGGCAACCTGATCAGTCAGTTCATCAATCGTACCGTCGTTCTGGATGATGTCATCCGCGCGTGCTCTGCGCTCTGTTTGAGACAGCTGCAGCGCGATAATCGCACGAATTTCTGATTCGTCAAGCCTGCTGCGTTGCATCACGCGAAAAATCTGATTTTGTTCGCTGCAATCAACCAGCAATACGCGCTGAACCAGTTTTAGAAAGGCCGGGCAATCCAGCAGCAACGGCGCCATCAGGATTGTGTACGGAGCGTGGCTCGCGGCTGTCAGCTGTTCTTTACAGGCAGTCAGTATCAGCGGGTGCAGGATATTTTCCAGTTTCGACTTGGCGCACTGATCAGTAAAGACAAGATGACGCATTCTGCTGCGATCCATCGCGCCCTCTGGCGTCAGGTAATCTGCACCGAAGCCGGCGCTAACTGCTGCTATGGCTTGTCCGCCTGGCAGCGTCAAGTGATGTGCAATTACATCCGTGTCGATGATGACTGCGCCCAGCGTTTCAAATAGGCGTGCGACGGTATTCTTACCGCAACCAATTCCGCCGGTCAGACCAATACAGGCCGGGTAGCGCCGCAAACTCATTGTGCCAGCAGTTGCAGATAGTTTTGTGTGAGCGTTTGGCCCCAGAACAGCGCGATCAATCCGCCGCCCGCCAGATAGGGGCCGAACGGGATAGGAATGTCGCGGCCATGCTTGACCGCCACGATCAGCGTGATGCCGACGACGGCGCCGACCAGCGATGACAGGATGATCATCAGCGGCAGCATTTGCCAGCCCAGCCAGGCGCCCAGTGCAGCTAGTAATTTGAAATCGCCATAGCCCATGCCTTCCTTGCCGGTGACAAGCTTGAACAGCCAGTACACGGACCAGAGTGCGAGATAGCCCAGTATGGCTCCCAGAAAAGCGTCATGCAATGTGGTGAACGCGCCATACAGGTTGAACAACAGTCCTGTCCAAATTAAGGGTAGCGTGATGTCGTCCGGCAGTAATTGAGTGTCGATATCGATCACTGTCAGTGCCAGCAGAGCCCAGATCAGCAGGATTGCACCTACAGCGGCCAGCCCGAAGCCGAAGTGCGATGCAGCAAATCCGCACAGGATGGCACTCGCAGCTTCGATGATTGGATAGCGCGGTGAGATTGCAGCGCCACAGCCACGACAACGGCCACGCAGAAACAGATAACTTAATACCGGAATGTTTTCCCGTGCACTAATGGCGTGCTGGCAATGCGGGCAGGCGGAGCGGGGAACCAGCAGATTGTAAGGCGCACTGTCGACGGGTTGTTCGCCGTGCAATTCAGCGCACTGCCCTCGCCATTCCAGTTCCATCATTTTCGGTAAGCGGTGGATCACCACGTTGAGAAAACTGCCTACCAGCAGTCCTAATACAACGCACACACCGGTAAATATCATCGGTGACGATTCGAGAAGTTGGAAGAGTTCAGTCATGTCGTCGGTTTCAGTTAGAACTAACCCGATGTCGGGTTGTGTTGGAGTTAAAACGGCCGGCCAGCAGCCCTGAATAAGTACAGGCAGCTGTGAATCGCGGCGGGGATGATACAAGCCGTTCGGGTAAATTCATATTTCAGGAGTTTGAAGTCAGATTCGGGTTGAAGATTGCGCTGGTTTTTTGCTGAATCTCGAATCCCAAATTCTGAATCCTGTTTTATATGACCTGGCCCATCTTGAAGATCGGCAGATACATCGCGATGACCATGCCGCCAATCAGCGTGCCGAGTACGACCATGATGACAGGTTCCATCAGACTGGCCAAGGCTTCGACCGCATCATCCACTTCAGCCTCGTAAAAGTCGGCGACTTTGGAGAGCATTGCGTCGAGTGAACCGGCCTCTTCGCCAATAGACACCATTTGTATCACCATGCTGGGAAAGACTTCGGTGTTTTGCATTGCGGTTGTCAGGCTGTTGCCAGTGCTGACTTCGCGTTGGATGCTCTTGGTTGCATCGAAATATACGGCGTTGCCCGCCGCACCGGCAACCGAATTGAACGCTTCGACCAGCGGTACGCCGGCGGCGAACATCGTGGACAGCGTACGGCTCCAGCGTGCGATGGTTGCTTTCTTCACCAGATCGCCGAATACCGGTACTTTGAGCAGCAGTCTGTCCATGAAGTGTTGCATGGGCCGGCTGCGCTTCCAGAAGTAGAAGAAGGTATAAAGTCCGCCGCCTATGATGCTAAAAATAGCCCACCAGTAGGTGACAAAGAAATCGGAAATGTTCATGATGAATAACGTAGGTGCAGGCAGATCCGCGCCGAAGCTTGAAAACAACTCCTTGAACGCGGGTATGACGAAAATCATGATTACGGCGGTAATGACGAACGCAATGACGATAATCGAGACGGGGTAGAACAAGGCTGATTTGATCTTGCTCTTGATCGCCAGAATCTTCTCCTGATAGGTCGCCAGGCGCTCGAGCAAACTATCCAGAATACCCGCTGATTCACCGGCGCCGATCAGATTGCAGTACAAGTCATCGAAATATAGGGGGTGCTTTTTGAATGCCTGTTGCAAACTGTTGCCGGTCTCAATATCGGTTTTTATGGTGAGCAGCAATCGGGATACGGATGGATTGTGATGGCCCTTGCCGACGATGTCGAAGGACTGCAGCAGCGGTACACCCGCTTTGAGCATGGTGGCCAGTTGTCGTGTGAACAGGGTGATGTCTTTTTGGGTGATGGCTTTGGAGCTGCTGCGCGCCCGCTTGATCTTGATGACATTGATGCCCTGGCGGCGCAGATGGGCGGACAAGTTGGCTTCACCTACCGCACGCACTTCACCCTTGATGAGTTTGCCGGCCTTGTCTTTACCTTCCCAGGTGTAGGTATATTCTTTTGCTTTCGTAGGTGCGACAGCCATAACGTGTCCTCTGAATTGCCGTTAGCGGGCATCATGCCGAGCTTTAGCGGTCTTGTAAAGCAGGACAGGGAACAAGGGATAATTATCAATTGTCGATTATCAATTTTTATTCGTTCATTGTTTTATGATTTGCTGCGGAAACAGGCGCGCGACTTTGACGATGCGATCCTGGGTTTGAATGATTTCGATGGGGTATCCGGCGATCTTCAGGCCGGTGCCGGTTTCCGGAATGTCTTCCAGATGTTCGAGTATCAGTCCGTTGAGTGTTTTTGCGCTATCCAGAGGCAGATGCAGGCCCAGTTTTCGGTTCAGTTCGCGCAAGCTGGTGCCGCCTTCCAGCAGAATGCTACCATCATCCTGGCGCAAAAATTTCCCGGTTTGTGAAGGCGACTGTGTCGTGAATTCTCCGACAATTTCCTCCAGGATATTTTCCAGCGTGACCAGTCCTAGCAGTTCACCGTACTCATCCACGACCAGTCCCAGGCGCGTGTGACGTTCCTGAAACTGTTGCAGTTGCTGGAGCAGCGGGGTATCGGAAGGAATGAAATAAGGTTCGTTGAGGACCTCGCGCAATTGCGCGATATCCAGCGTTGCCTCCTGGAACAAGGCAGCCACGCGTTTGAGGTGCAGGATGCCAATAATATTGCCGGGCGTGTCGGCATACACCGGCAGCAGTGTGTGATGACAGGTGATGATCTGCTGGCGCAGTGTGTCATGATCGGCATTGATATCCAGCGATTCAATCTGATTGCGCGGAATCATTACGTCATTGACCGTGATGCGCTCCAGATCGACCAGATTGAGCAGCATTTTTTGATGTTTTCGCGGCAGAAAATGCTCGGCATCCAGCACCAGTCCGCGCAGTTCTTCCAGCGTAATTTTTTGTTTACTCTGATCGGTCTGTATCTTGATGCGCAGCAGCCACAGCACCCCTTTGACGATAGCGCCTGCAACTGAGACCACCGGGTGAAACAGCTTGATCATCACGGTGAGCAGGTAGCTCGACGGGAGCGCTACGCGTTCCGGGTAGCTTGCAGCGATGATTTTTGGCAGGATTTCGCTGAAAATCAGCAGCATCAAGGTGATTAGCAGTGTGCCGATCAGCATGGCCAGTTCGTTGTGGCCATACAGGCGCAGGATGATGAATTCGGTCAGCGTGGCTGCCGCGACATTGAGCAGGGTATTGCCGAGCAGGATGGAGCCCAGCAGCTTATCTATCTTGCCCAATAGCTGTGCGGTAAGCTTCGCGCTTTTGTTGCCTTTGCGAATCAAATGATTAAGACGATGGCGATTGATCGCCATCATGCTGGTTTCCGAGCCAGAGAAAAACGCGCTGCAAACCAGCAGCAATATCAAGATGCCAAACAGTGAGGCTGTGGAAAAATCGTTCAATGTGTCGTGCCGTTGAGGCCTTAAGTTAGTGGGGGTAGTGTGCGATAAGGCGTTGGCAGCGTCAAGCCGTAGTCCGGCGCATGCTCCAGGTCATCATCGCTATTCCTGCCAGTACCATGGGCAGGCTCAGCCATTGTCCCATACTGATGCCGAAGCTCATCAAGCCGAAGATGCCATCGTCGGGGTTGCGTGTAAATTCGCTCAGAAAACGGAAGCTGCCATAGCCGATCAGGAAGAGGCCGGAAACGGCGCCGACCGGACGAGGTTTCTTTGCATAAAACCAGAGCAGGGTAAACAGCAGTACCCCTTCCAGTGCGAATTCGTAAAGCTGGGAGGGGTGGCGCGGCAGGTTGTCGACATGTGAAAAGACCATGCCCCAGGGCATATCGGTCGGTCTCCCCCACAATTCGCCGTTGATGAAATTACCCAGCCGTCCGAAGGCTAAGCCGGGAGGCACCAAGGGGGCGATGAAATCCATCAGTGCCAGCCAGCGAAGTTTTTGCTGGTAAGCGAATATCGCCATCGCCACCAGGACTCCCAGAAAGCCGCCGTGGAAAGACATGCCGCCTTCCCAGACGGCGAAGATTTTGAGCGGATTGGAGAGATAGTAACTGGGATTGTAGAATAGCACTTCGCCCAGACGACCACCCAGAATGACGCCGAGCACACCGTAGAACAAAAGGTCATCGAGCAGCTTGTTGGTCATCTGCGGGTGGTTCAATGCAACGATGCGTTTTCGTCCCAGCCAGATGAAGGTTAGGAAGCCTGCCATATACATCAGGCCGTACCAATGAATGGCGAGCGGGCCAAGTTGCAATGCGATCGGGTTGATGTGGGGATAAACGAGCATGATGGAATCGGGTAGAATCGGTAACTTGATTATAGCTTACGCAGAAGAGACATCATGCCAGTTTACCGTTCACGTACTTCCACTCATGGCCGAAATATGGCCGGTGCACGCTCCTTGTGGCGCGCAACCGGTATGCAAGAAGCCGATTTCGGCAAGCCGATTATCGCCATTGCCAACTCCTTTACCCAGTTCGTGCCGGGTCACGTCCATTTGAAGGATATGGGGCAGCTGGTCGCGCGAGAGATTGAAAAGTCGGGCGGAATAGCCAAAGAATTCAATACGATAGCGGTTGATGACGGCATCGCGATGGGGCACAGCGGGATGTTGTATTCGTTGCCCAGCCGCGATCTGATCGCGGATTCGGTCGAATACATGGTCAACGCCCATTGCGCCGACGCGCTGGTGTGTATTTCCAATTGCGACAAGATCACGCCGGGGATGCTGATGGCCGCGATGCGCCTGAATATCCCGGTGGTATTCGTTTCGGGAGGCCCGATGGAGGCCGGTAAGGTGAACTGGCAGGGTAAAACTCGTGGCCTGGATCTGGTCGATGCGATGGTGGCCGCTGCCGACAGTCACTATAGCGACGAAGAGGTTGATGCGATTGAGCGTTCAGCGTGCCCGACCTGTGGCTCCTGCTCAGGCATGTTCACTGCCAATTCGATGAATTGCCTGACCGAAGCCCTGGGCCTGTCGCTGCCCGGTAATGGTTCGCTGGTGGCGACCCACGCCGAGCGAAAACAGCTGTTTCTGCGTGCAGGCCGCGTGATTGTCGACTTGTGCCGTCGCTATTACGAGCAGGACGATGAGTCGGTATTGCCGCGCAATATCGCAGGTTTTAACGCCTTCGAAAACGCGATGACGCTGGATATCGCGATGGGCGGTTCGACCAATACCGTGCTCCATCTGCTGGCGATTGCACGTGAAGCGGGTGTGGATTTTACGATGAAGGATATGGATCGCTTGTCCCGCCATGTGCCGACGCTGTGCAAAGTCGCGCCATCGAGTGAATATCACATGGAGGATGTACACCGCGCAGGCGGCATCCCCGCGATCCTGGGCGAGCTGGACAGGGCAGGTTTGCTGCACGGTGAAGTCGGTTCCGTACACAGTAAGACGTTGCGGGAGGGCCTGGCTCAGTGGGACATCGTGCAAAATACGGATGGCACGGCGGATAAGTTTTTCCGCGCGGCACCGGGCGGCATCGTCACGACCATCGCGTTTTCCCAATCCATGTTGTACCCGGATACCGATTCCGATCGCGCGACCGGTTGCATACGCGACAAGACGCACGCCTATTCGCAAGACGGCGGGCTGGCGGTGTTGCACGGCAATGTTGCGCAAGATGGCTGCATCGTGAAGACGGCAGGCGTGGATGAAAGTATTTTAAAATTTACAGGTATTGCACGCGTGTTCGAGAGCCAGGACGATGCGGTGGCTGCGGTACTTGCCGATCAAATTGTCGCAGGCGATGTGGTGGTGATCCGCTATGAGGGGCCAAAGGGCGGACCTGGCATGCAGGAGATGCTGTATCCGACTGCTTACCTGAAATCGAAGGGGCTGGGCAAGGTGTGCGCTTTGCTGACCGACGGGCGCTTCTCAGGCGGCACGTCTGGACTTTCCATCGGTCATGTCTCGCCGGAAGCTGCCGCTGGCGGTGCGATTGGACTGGTGAATGATGGCGATACAATAGAAATCGACATTCCGAATCGCAGTATTTCGCTGAGCATATCTGATGAGGAGATGAGTCGCCGTCGCGCAGAAATGGAGGCGCGCGGCCGTCTGGCCTGGAAGCCTGCCAGTCGTGTGCGGCATGTATCGGTTGCGCTCAGAGCGTATGCTGCGATGACGACCAGTGCCGATAAGGGTGCGGTGCGTGATGTCACGCAAATTGAAAAATAAAAAATACAATTAAATCAGGTGCTTGAAATGACAACAGTACAACAATTAAATACGCAATTTGGCATCAACGGACAGCTGAGTTTTCGGGAGGATGCCAGCGGTCTGATTGTCGCCGAGATCGATAATGCAGATGGCATCGCTTCACTGTGTTTACAGGGCGCTCATCTGATGAGCTGGCGGCCAAAAAGCCAGACCGTGCCGGTGGTGTGGTTGTCAAGGGATGCGAAGCTGGCGGCGGGCAAGTCGATACGCGGCGGTGCGCCGGTGTGCTGGCCATGGTTCGGTGCTCATGCGACAGACGCCAGCTTTACCGGTCACGGTTTTGCGCGCACCGTGCCCTGGCGCGTGATTGAGTCGGGGAGTGAACCGAATGGAGCGACACGCCTGACCTTGCGTCTGGTGCCTAATGAAAAGACGCGTATGCAGTGGACGGATGAGTGCAATCTGGATCTGACTGTGATCGTCGGCGAGACACTGCGCATGGAAATGACCACCGAAAACAACGGGGCTAATGATCTTGAAATAGGTGAGGCCTTGCATACCTATTTTCAGATCGGCGAAATCGGGCAGGTTCGCGTGACCGGACTGGCAGGATGCGAATATTGGGACAAGGTTGGCGGCTCCAGCTTGCGCAAACAGGAAGGGGCAATCAGCTTCCCCGGCGAGACTGACCGGGTGTATATCAACACCGCGGACGAATGTGTGATTCACGACGACAAGCTTAATCGCCGCATTTACATTACCAAGTCAGGCAGCATGTCCACCGTGGTGTGGACGCCGTGGATCGAGAAAGCCAACAAGATGGGCGACATGGGGCAGCCGGATGGCTGGCGCGAAATGGTCTGCGTGGAATCGGCGAATGCGATCGACAATGTCGTGAAGGTGGCAGCGGGCAGCCGTCACACCCTGATTGTCGAATACAGCGCTGTGTCTGCCGAAAGGAGAAAGAAATGAAAATGCGTAATTTATTGATGATGTTGGCCGCGTTATACGCCGGTCAGGCGGTCGCTGTCGACGCGTCCGCTGCTGCGGGAAAAGCCGTGCCGGCCGCCCAGCACAAGGTGCACGTGCATAAGAAGGATTGTGTGGAAAAAGAGGGTAAGCCTTGTCATTTGCACAAACAGCCCAGCTCGGCGACAAGCAAAGAAGCCAAGCCTGCTGCGCAGGCTCCGTTGGAGAGCATTAAATCGAGCGTACCGGTCGTGGCACCCGTCGCAGCACCTGCAGCGGCTGCCGCTGCCGCCAAACCGGAGGTAAAGAGCGAAGCTGCCGTATCAGCAGTCGATGCGCTCGCGCTGGCGAAAAAGCAAGGCTGCATGGTCTGTCATGCGATTGACAAAAAAATCGTCGGTCCGGGCTGGCGCGATGTGGCGGCCAAATATCGTGGCGATGCAACTGCCGAGGCTCGCCTAGTGAATAAGATCGCCAAGGGCGGTGGTGGTGCGTGGGGCAGCATGCCTATGCCGGCTCATCCTCAAATCAGCGAGGCGGATCGCAGTACGCTGGCCCGGTTTGTGTTGAATTTGCAATGAGCTGTCAACCAGAGTGGAATTGCCTGCGTTAATGCACTACGGTCAGAAAAGTAGGTAGGCAAACTGAGCGGAGTTGTTTAGAATCGATAGCGGAGGCGATGCCTTCACATTCTTTAGGTTTTTTGATTATCAATCAGGGAGAGAACATATGAAATCTATTATCGCAAGTATCGCAGTAGCAGCAGGTTTGATGGTCGCAGGTTCTGCAATGGCTGTTGATATGCCGGCAAATGGCAAAGCAAAGTGCGGCGCATGCCACGCAATTGATCACAAGGTGGTTGGACCGGCTTGGAACGATGTTGCCAAGAAGTACGCTGGCGACAAGGATGCTGAAAGCAAGATCGCAGCAAACGTCACCAAGGGCGGTTCTTTTGGCTGGAAGTTCGGCAGCATGCCTCCTAAGGGCATGGGCGCATCAGATGCAGACATCAAAGAACTGGCTCATTTCATCGCTGGTTTGAAGTAATCTTCTAGCATTGAAGCGAAGCCGATTTTTTAGTCGGCTTCGCTTTTACGTTGGCCGAGTTTTGTAAAACCGGGAATGTCATGAAAAAAAGCTACGTTTTGATGTTGTGTCTGTTTGCGTTGGCAGCTTGCAACAAGACTGAAGAAGCACACACAGTTACACCCCCAATTTCTGTTTTGACTGGCAGTGAGTCGGATAAAAATATGCCCATGGTTGCCAGGGAGAATAATTGCACCGCTTGTCACGCGATTGACAAGAAGCTGGTTGGCCCGTCTTGGATGGATGTCTCAAAGAAGTACAAAGGCGACCCGAGCGCCGAAGCACGGCTGATTGCCAAGGTTTCCAAGGGGGGGGCCGGCGTATGGGGTACCATGCCGATGCCCGCTAATGATGCTTCCGGCAAGAAACAGGATCAAATGAAGCAACTGGTACGCTTTATTTTAGGCCTGGCCAAGTAATTAGTTAGGATTAAATCCTGAGAAAGTCGGTGCAAGCCGGCTTTTTTTTGTCCTCAAATTGACAAGCAGTACAGCGGATACGCATAATCCGCAGCTTACTCGTAAGTCGCCATCCGCTATCAGCTTTAAATTCCGGGAATTGAAATGTCATTTCGTACTGTTCAAACTGTATTTCTCGCGGCACTGGTGCTGGCCGCATGCGGCAAGTCTGCTTCAGATCAGGCTACTGCCTCTGGTGATTTAGTGGTTCGCATCGGTGCGGCAGCGCCTCTGACCGGGCCGCAGGCGCATCTTGGCAAAGACAACGAAAACGGCACGCGTATGGCGATCGATGATGCCAACGCAAAAGGCATCGTGATCGGCGGGCGCAAGATCCATTTCGAGCTGATCAGCGAAGACGATCAGGCCGACCCGAAGACGGCAACCATCGTCGCGCAAAAGCTGGTGGACAATAAAGTCAGCGGCGTGATCGGCCATCTCAATTCCGGCACCACGATTCCTGCCGCAAAAATATACAGCGATAACGATATTCCGCAGATTTCACCTTCGGCCACGGCGGTCGCTTACACACATCAGGGATTCAAAACAGCATTTCGCGTGATGGCGAATGATGCGCAGCAAGGTCACGCGCTGGGAGAGTATGCGGTGAAAAATCTGCATGCCAAAAGACTCGCCATCATCGATGACCGCACCGCCTATGGGCAGGGTCTGGCCGATGAATTTATCAAGGCGGCCAGGGCGGCCGGCGGAGAAATCGTCTCACACGAATACACCAGCGACAAGTCGGTGGATTTTACGGCTGTGTTGACTGCGGTGAAGGGTAAACAGCCAGATCTGCTGTTTTATGGCGGGATGGACGCGCAGGGCGGTCCGATGGCGCGGCAGATCAAGGCGCTCGCACTGAACGTGAAACTGATGATGGGCGATGGTGGCTATACACCCGAATTTATCAAGCTGGCAGGCAATGCTGCGGAAGGTGTTTACGCCTCTTTGCCTGGCGTGCCATTGGACAAAATGCCCGGCGGTCATGCATTCGCTGAGCGTTTCGTCGCCAAATATCAACCTATCCAGCTGTATGCGCCTTACTGCTATGACGCCGTGAATGTGATGATTGCAGCGATGCAAAAAGCCGATTCAGTTGAGCCGGCTAAATATATGCCTGCCCTTGCCGGTATTGCTCATCAGGGGATTACGGCACGCATCCAGTTCGATGATAAAGGTGACCTTACGGGCGGCGCGGTGACGCTGTATCAGGTTGTGCAAGGCAAATGGCAGGCGCTGGAAACGGTGGGCGCTGCGCAATGACGTTGAAAATTTTAAAGTTGACGGATTGAGCCGCCCCGATACATGGAAATATTCATACAACAAGTCATCAACGGGCTGGTGCAAGGCAGCATATACGCACTGGTAGCCCTGGGCTACACGATGGTGTACGGCATACTCGGCCTGATCAACTTTGCGCACGGCGAAGTGGTGATGGTCGGCGCGATGCTCGCCCTGTCGGCACTGACCGGACTGATCGCCTGGGGTGTTTCCCCGCTGCTGGCGCTGCCGCTAAGCCTGTTGCTGGCGATGGCAGGCTGCATGTTGCTGGGCTACGGCATCGAACGCATTGCTTACCGTCCGCTGCGTCATGCGCCGCGCCTGGCGCCATTGATCACGGCAATCGGTGTGTCAATCGTGCTGCAAAATCTGGCGATGATGATCTGGGGTCGTGAATATCACGCCTTTCCACAATTGATCATCAGTCAACCGCATAGCCTGGGCGGCGCGATCATCAATGACATTCAGATCATCATCGTGATCATGGCGCTGGGTATCATGGCAGGCTTAATGGTGCTGGTGCACCGCACCCGTCTGGGACGTTCGATGCGCGCCGTCGCCGAAAATCAGCATGCCGCACAACTGATGGGAGTGGACGTCAATCGCGTAATCTCAATCACCTTCATGCTGGGCTCCGCACTGGCTGCGATCGCAGGCTTGATGGTTAGTGCCAATTATGGCTTGGCGCATTACTACATGGGTTTTTTGTTAGGGCTTAAAGCCTTCACCGCCGCTGTGCTGGGCGGTATCGGAAACCTGCGCGGCGCGATGCTGGGCGGTTTGTTGCTTGGGCTGATCGAAAGCCTAGGTGCGGGTTATATTGGTGATCTGACGGGCGGTTTTCTTGGCAGTCAATATCAGGACGTGTTTGCCTTCTTCGTACTGATCGCAGTCCTCGTGTTCAGACCTTCAGGCTTGCTCGGTGAACGTCTGGCGGAGCGCGCATGAGACAAATTAAATTAACACGGCACAGCATCGTGATCTGCCTGCTGAGCGTCGCCATGCTGCTGTTGCCGTTTGCAACGGACGCGCTGCTCGGACGCGGCTGGGTGCGCATCGTGGATTTTGCGATGCTTTATATCATGCTGGCCTTGGGATTGAACATCGTGGTGGGCTACGCGGGGTTGCTGGATCTGGGTTATATCGCTTTTTTCGCGGTGGGCGCGTATTGTTATGCTTTGACCGGATCGCCGCATCTGGCGAGCGCCTTCCCGTTGCTGTTCCCCGATGGGCTGCATCTGTCGTTCTGGATTGTATTGCCGCTGGCAGCAATGCTGGCAGGCGGCTTCGGCGTGCTGCTGGGTTTCCCGACCCTGCGTCTGCGAGGCGACTATCTTGCCATCGTCACGTTAGGCTTCGGCGAAATCATCCGCATCTTCATGAATAATCTGAACGCGCCGGTCAATCTGACTAATGGACCGCAAGGTATCAGCCGGATCGATCCTATTAGCGTCGCGGGTGTGTCGCTCAACGCCACGCAGAATATTTTCGGGGTTGTGCTGCCTTCGGTGCATCTTTATTTTTACTTGTTCTTAAGTTTTACCGCGCTGGTGGTGTTCGTCTCGCACCGACTGGAAAAGTCGCGCATCGGCCGGGCCTGGATGGCGATACGCGAAGACGAAATTGCCGCATCCTCGATGGGTATCAACACGCGCAATTTAAAGCTGCTGGCCTTCGCGATGGGCGCTGCGTTTGGCGGCGTATCCGGTACGCTGTTTGCCGGTTTTCAGGGATTCGTCAGTCCGGAGAGCTTCAGTCTGATGGAATCCATCATGGTGCTGTGTATGGTGGTGTTAGGCGGCATGGGCAATATTTACGGGGTGATCCTGGGCGGATTGCTGCTGGCCTTGTTGCCCGAAGTGCTGCGCCACAGCGTCGTTCCATTGCAGCAGGCGATGTTCGGAAAGGCCCTCATCGATCCTGAAAGCCTGCGCATGCTGCTGTTCGGTAGTGCGCTGATCGCGGTGATGCTGTACCGTCCGGCAGGCTTGTGGCCTTCCCGCGTGCGTCGCCGCGAGCTGGAATCCGATGAGGTCGCGTTGTGAGTGTCGAACGTGGAAATAATGCTGCCCTGCTGCAACTCTCAGGCATAGGTAAGCAGTTCGGCGGCTTGCGCGCACTAACCGATGTGTCCTTGCACATCGGGCGCGGCGAGATTTACGGCCTGATCGGACCTAACGGCGCCGGCAAGACCACCCTGTTCAACGTGGTTACCGGTTTGTATCAATCTGATGCCGGTGAATTCAGCTTTAACGGTCACCGCTATCAAAAGTCTCAGCCGCATCTGCTGGCGCAAGCGGGGATTGCGCGCACCTTTCAGAACATCCGCCTGTTCGCCAATCTCACCGCGCTGGAAAACGTGTTGATCGGTCGGCATGTTCGCACCAAAGCCGGCGTGCTGGGCGCATTGCTGCGCAACAAGGCCACGCGTTGCGAGGAACGTGCGTCGGCTGAGCGGGCGCGCGCACTGCTACGCTACGTCGGCATTACGAAGCCCGCACAGACGCTGGCCAAAAATCTCTCCTACGGCGAGCAGCGACGTCTGGAGATTGCACGCGCCCTGGCGACCGAGCCGCTGCTGCTGGCGCTGGACGAGCCTGCCGCCGGCATGAATTCCACCGAAACAGAGAGCCTGAAAACACTGTTGCAGGACATCCGTGCAACCGGCATCACCGTGATGCTAATCGAACATGATGTGAAACTGATCATGGGGTTGTGCGATCGCGTGGCGGTACTCGATTATGGCCGTGTAATCGCTGAAGGGGCGCCGGATGAAGTACGTAAAAATCCCGCCGTGATCGCGGCCTATCTGGGGGCTGATGATGAGTAAACCTTTGCTCGAAGTGCGCGGTCTGCAGGTAGGCTACGGTGGTATACACGCGGTAAAAGGAATTGATCTTTCCATCGCGCCCGGTGAGCTGGTTGCGCTGATCGGCAGTAACGGTGCCGGCAAGACCACCACGCTCAAATCGCTGGCAGGGCTGCTCGCACCGACTGCCGGCCAACTCATTTACGACGGCAAAAGTCTGAACGATATTGCGGCGCACCAGCGCGTGGCGATGGGTATCGCATTAGTTCCTGAAGGACGCGGCGTGTTCGCGCGTCTGTCTGTTGCGGAAAACTTGTTGATGGGTGCGTACACGCGATGCGACCAGGCCGACATTAACGATGATCTGGCGCGCATGTATGCCTTGTTTCCGCGTCTGGTTGAACGCCGTGATCAACTGGCAGGCACGCTGTCCGGCGGCGAGCAGCAAATGCTTGCGATGGCGCGCGCCCTGATGAGCCGTCCGCGCCTGTTGATGCTCGATGAACCCAGTATGGGGCTGGCACCATTGATGGTGAAGAAGATTTTCGAAACCATCAGTGAGGTGGCAGCACAGGGTATGAGCATCCTGCTGGTCGAACAGAACGCCAGGCTCGCCCTGCAGGTCGCCTCTCGCGGTTACGTGATGGAGAGCGGTGCGATTACGTTGTCGGGAAATTCCGGCGATCTGCTCGGCAGTGATGCTGTACAGCGCGCCTATCTGGGCGGTTGAACTGTTTTATTTGAGCATTGCTTCGAACTGCTCAATGGGGATCGGCCTGCTGAACAGATATCCCTGATTGTGCGTGCAATTTTTATCCAGCAGCAGTCGCAGTTGTTCTTCAGTCTCCACCCCTTCGGCAATGACATTCAACCCTAAGCTATGTGCCATCGAAATGATTGTCCGCACGATGGCCTTGTCGCTGCTGTCGGTGGTAAGGTCGATGATGAATGACTGGTCGATCTTGAGCTGATCGAGCGGCAGGCGTTTGAGATACTGCAAGGAAGAGTAGCCGGTGCCGAAGTCGTCCAGTGAGAACTGGACCCCGAATTCTTTCAAGGTGTTCATCGTCACAATGGTATCTTCGATGTTCTCCAGCAACAGGCTTTCGGTCAGTTCAAGTTTGAGCAGTGTCGGGTCGATCCCTTGCTGTTGCACGACCGCTTGCACCTGAGCCACAAAATCGGCTTGGCGGAATTGCCTGGCGCTGACATTCACGGCCAGCACTAAATTACGTGTCTGCGCATTTAGCTGCCATGACTTGAGCTGGGCACAAGCCGTTTCCAGTACCCATTTTCCGATGGGCAGGATGATCCCTGTTTCTTCAGCCAGCGGAATGAATTCTGCCGGTGACACCATGCCATGTTCGGGATGTATCCAGCGGATCAGCGCTTCCGCACCCACCGGACGGCGGGAGCTGTCCATTTGAACCTGGTAATACAACTGGAATTGCTGATGCTCAAGTGCTTTGCGCAATTGGTCTTCGAGCGCCACGCGCAAATTGATGTTGTCCTGCATCTTCGGATCGAAGAATCGTAAGGTGTTGCGACCGGCCTTCTTGGATTGATACATGGCGATGTCCGCCTGCTTCATCAATTCATCCATCGACTTTTGGTGACCCTTGAACAGCGTGGCGCCGATACTGGCGGAATTTCGATATTCATGCGTGCCAAGCTGATAGGGCAGGTTGAGTGCGGCCAGAATCTTCTCGCCGACAGTCTCTGTCTGCGCTGCGGTATTCTGTGTCTGCGCGTTCATGTCCTCCAGCATGACGACGAATTCGTCTCCGCCCAGTCGCGCAACGGTATCGCCTTCGCGCACACAGGCCGTCAGGCGATGTGCTGCCTTTTGCAGCAGTAAATCACCGATGTCATGACCCAGCGTGTCGTTCAGGGTCTTGAAATTATCAAGGTCTATGAACAGCAGTGCACCTTGCCTGTCATTGCGCGCGCTGGATGCCAATGCCTGATTGAGCCTGTCCATCAGCAGTCGCCGGTTGGGCAGGCCGGTCAGCGGGTCGAAGAAGGCCAGATTGTTAATTTCATCGGCGGCGGCCCGGCTCGCAGTGATGTCATTAAAGGTGGATACGTAATTGGTAATGATGCCGTGCGTGTTCTTCACAGCAGTGATGGCGAGATACTCCGGGTAAATTTCGCCATTTTTTCGCCGGTTCCAGATTTCGCCCTCCCAGGTGCCCGTGCTGAGGATGCGTTCCCACATTGCTGCGTAAAAATCTGCCGTCTGACGACCGGAGCTGAGCAGGTTAGGATTGCGGCCGATAATCTCTTCTGCGGTGTAGCCGGTGATTCGGGTGAACGCGCTGTTTACCCGAAGAATGGCACCGTGGGCATCGGTGATTAACATTCCTTCCTGAGATTCAAAAGCGATTGCCGCAATGCGCAGCTCGTCATCGGATTGACGCCGCGCGGAGATATCCTCAACGCTGGCAATGCCGCCTGTGATGCTTCCGTCGCCGCTCAGTGAGGGAGCCGTGGTCATGGCTATCCATCCGCAGGCGTCGCTGCTGGTCGCGCTATAGTGACCTTCGTAATAGCCCGTTTCGCCTTTTATGGCGAGTTCCAGAGCGGGCAGCACGGACTGATCCTTGAGCAGTTTCATATCCAGCCCGATGATGCGTTCAACCTGGCTGTGCAGAATGTCGGCGAAGCGCTCGTTGCAGTACGTAATGACGAAGTTGCTGTCATAGTGAAAAATGCCAACGGGAGAATGGCTCAGTAATAACCGGTAGCGTTCCTCGCTTGAGCGTACTGTTTCTTCACGCGATGCGGCTTCGAGATGCAGCGCGATGTTTTCAGATATATTCGCATTGATATGACGCAGGCTGATGATCATGAAGCCCAGATACAAGATGGCCGCCATGGACATCGCGACAGACAGGCTGTCACCGGTCATATACAGGTGAAACGCAAGCGGCAGGAGCAAGGAGGCCGAGTAGGCGACGGCGCTGAAAAGATCGGCCGAATAGGAAATCACGCCGCCGGCAGTCATGCCTGTCAGCATGAAAATCAGGAACATCTGATATTGCGGTTGATCCGGAAACAGCAGGAAACCGCTTGAACCCCACGCCAGGCCGGAAGCGAGCACGCCGATGCGAAATTTCAACAGCCATGTGTTGAAATTAGAGTGGTCGGAGGTCCGTTGATAAGCCCTCACAAGCGCCGCCCGTGCAAGCGTGATCAACGCAATCAGGGAAAACCAGCCAAGAACTACCGTTGGTGCAATCGCATCGCGCTGTATGAAGGCCAGTATTGCAGCGAGTATCAGGCCGGTAATCAGCGACGTAGTGCTTGCTGCATACATCTGTTGCGTCTGCAGAGCTGCGGTTTTGTTGTTCAAGGTATTCCTGGTTATAGATTAGTGCAGCTCTAAGCGCATCTGCGCAGCCCGGATCAGGGCGGTTGCTAGTTCACGATTATATTGAATATCGCGTTCTTACATACGCTTTTTAACCTTAAATATTTCAGGTGTTTACTTTTCACTCCACTGGGCGCTAAGCTGCCGATCGATACGGGTCAGTCGCAGTGCGAACGTACAGTCCTCGCGGTGTATGGTGATCCCCCGGTCACGAGTGACATAGGCGACGATCTTGTCCGGCGGTGCGGGATTGCAGCATTTGGCTGACCGTGTCATCAGGTTGCCCACGCCTTCGATCAGAATGCCGGTCGATGAACTGCGCTCTGCCGGCGGCCTGAGTGCCGGTCTGGCGATCGCGATCACCTTGTTGGGCAGCTCCGCCTGGAGGGCAAGAGTGATACGTCGCTGGGTGATTTCGTTGCGTCCGATGGCGGCGAGCAGATCATCCGGTTTGTTGTAGTGCAGTCGTTGCGCGAGTTTTTCCTGATTGACCGAGGTCACGCCGTGCCGGTGCAGGTCGCGATCCAGCTGGATTCTGCCCTGAGCCACGCTTTCGTCATAATTCTGGTTTTTGAACCAGGCGCGGACCTTGGCGCGCGCGCGCGCGCCTTGCAATAATCCCAGCGAGGGATTAAGCCAGTCACGGCTGGGTCCGCCCAGCTTGGTGGTGAGAATTTCCACACATTGCCCGTTCTGCAACTTGTAATTGAGCGGCACGATGGCCCCGTCTACCTTTGCGCCGCGCGTGCGGTGTCCCAGATCGGTATGCAGCATGTAGGCGAAATCCACCGGGGTAGCTCCCCGGGCTAAGTCGATGACGCGGCCTTGCGGCGTGAGCACGTAAACCTGGTCGTGGGACGACTCGTTCTGATGCCCGGACACCTGTTTGATGTCATCGAATGACGCCGGCAGGTCGCCACGGTCTGTGAGGTCGTCTTTCCATTCCAGTATCTGGCGCAGCCAGAGGATTTTCTGATCGAGTTTGGCGTCCGTCTTGCCACCTTCCTTGTAGCGCCAGTGGGCGGCGACGCCCAGTTCTGAATGCTGGTGCATCTCACGGGTGCGGATTTGCACCTCAAAGGCCTGACCGCGCGGCCCTGTGACAGCCGTGTGCAGCGAACGGTAATTGTTGCTTTTGGGGCGTGCGATATAGTCGTCGTATTCGCTGGCAATCGGCGGCCATATCTGGTGCACCAGCCCCAGTGCGGTATAACAATTTTGTATGTCGTCCACCAGGATGCGCACCGCACGCACGTCGTACAGTTCATCAAACGTCAGATGCTTGCGCTTCATCTTGTTGATGATGCTGTAAATGTGCTTTGGCCGGCCAGTCACGTCAGCCGGTATTCCCGCCTCGGCCAGCGCCAGTTTCAACTGCTGTACGACATCATCGATATAGCGTTCACGATCGACACGGCGCTCATCCAGTAACTTCGCAACGGTCTTGTACAGCTCAGGATCCAGATAGCGTACAGATAAGTCTTCCAGCTCCCATTTGACTTGCCAGACACCGAGACGGTTGGCCAGCGGGGCGAACAGGCTTTGTGTCTCTTGTGCGATCCGCTTTTGCTGATCTTCGCTGGCACCCGACAGACAGCGCAGTGTCTGGGTGCGACAGGCGAGTTTGATTAGTACGACGCGGATGTCGCTGACCATCGCCATCAACATCTTGCGCAGCACTTCGATCTGTTGGGTGTCATCAGCAGTCTTGTTCTGGCTGCGTATCTCGCGAAACTGGCGGATTTGCTCCAGGCGTGAAATGCCTTCAACCAGATCTTTGATATTGGCGCCGAAATCAGACTCGATAACTTCGTGCCAGTCCTCCAGATATTCGGGGACCGCGTGCAACAGGGTGGCGGCAATGGTTTCAAAGTCCATGTGCATGCCGGTCAGGATGGATGCCGCACCCAGCGCGTGCTGCATCAGCGGCGTGCCGGTCAGCTCGACCTGGCCGGCATAGAGCGGCTCCGCCAGTTTGCAGGCACGGCTTATCACGTCGATCTGGGGTGTCGTGAAATCAGTTGTCAGGGTGGCCAGCCAGGATGATGTGTCGGCGAAACTTTGAGCACTATGGATGGAAACCATTGAGACTCACCTTAAATAATAATTGTGTGGCCAGCGCTAGCAGCAGCACTGCAAACAGTTTGCGCAGCACGACGATATTCATTTTGTGCGTGGCTCTCGCGCCTAAAGGGGCGGTGATGACGCTGGCTGTCGCCGTCCACAGCAGACAGGGCAGATAGACATAGCCCAGCGTGAAATCGGGCAAACCCGGTGCATTCAGGCCGGTTGCGATATAGCCTATTGTGCCACCGACGGCGACCGGAAAACTGATCGCGGCCGAGGTGCCGATCGCCTGTCGTAAGTTCAGATTGCTCCACAACAGGTAGGGGATCACGACGGTGCCGCCCCCAATGGAGACCAGGCTGCTCAACGTTCCGGCGAACACGCCAAACAACCTGATCGCACCGTTGCCGGGCAGTTGCCGTGATACGGGCGGACGCAGGTCGAACAGGATTTGCGCGGCGGCGAAATACACGAACAGAGCGAAGATGAATCCCAGCAGTTGCGTCGGAATGCGGGTGGCTAACAGGGAGCCGATGCCGGCACCGATCAAAATTCCCGGCGTGATCGTGCGTACCACGCTCCATTTAACCGCGCTGTGCTGATGGTGTTTGTACAGGCTGGCCAGTGCGGTGAAAATGATCGTCGCCATTGACGTGCTCAGCGCCAGATGCAGTTGGTGTTCAGGTGCAAAGTGCTTCGCATCGAACAGGAATAACAGCACCGGCACGAGTACCGTACCGCCGCCGATGCCGAACAGTCCGCCCAGCAGTCCTACGGTCGCACCAAGCAACAGGTAGGCCGCGATCCAATCCATGTCAGTCGTGTACCAATTGCGTGGTGATGTATTTCCATTCCGCAGGGTCGAGCGGCGTGATGGACAGGCGGTTACCCTGTTGCAGCGTGCGCATGCGCGCTAATGCAGGATGCATGCGTAATTCGGCCAGCGGAATCAGTGCGATTTTTTTGACCAGTTGCACGTCCACATTGAACCAGCGCGGCTGTTCATGCGTCGCTTTGGCGTCGAAATATTTGCTGTCTTTGTCGAATTGCTTGGCATCGGGATAGGCGGTGCTGGCAACCCGTGCGATGCCGGCGATGCCGGGTATTTTGCAATTTGAATGATAAAACAGCACGCCATCACCGACTGTCATGTGGTCGCGCATGAAGTTGCGCGCCTGGTAGTTACGCACGCCATACCAGGCCACGCTCTGATCGGGGAAGGTGGCCAGATCGTCAATGCTGACGTCGGCGGGTTCGGATTTCATCAGCCAGTAACGCATAGTCATTCCAGTATGATAGGTAATATTGTAAATAATCTTTTTAAATCAGGTTGTTGCGAATTTATAGAGCCATTTGTCATTCGCAGGACACCAATGGTACTCGAACATCGGGAATTGATTCCACTTTCGTCAGGTGGCCGCTTTGCAGCAGGCGTGGCAACTTCGCTGCGGATTGCTTTTCGACGGACATGGTGGCGTCGGAAAGTTTAGCGCTTTGCCACCTGCTGGGCGATAATCAGGCATCCGAATCGACTGGAGTTTTGCATGTGCGGCATTTGTGGTGAATTGCGCTTCGATAAATCAGCCCCGGACATGGATGCGCTACGGCGTATGACGGCACGCCTGAATCTGCGCGGCCCGGATCACGAAGGCTATTACAGTGACGGCGCGCTGGCGTTCGGTCATCGTCGCCTGGCGATTATCGATCTCTCATCAGATGCCGATCAGCCGATGGTGGACGAAGCGTTACATCTGGCGCTGGTGTTCAACGGCACGATCTACAACTACAAAGAATTGCGCGCGGAGCTTGTCGCGATGGGTTATACCTTTTTCTCCGAGGGTGACAGCGAGGTGATCATCAAGGCCTATCACGCCTGGGGGGAGCATTGCGTGCAGCGCTTATACGGCATGTTTGCTTTCGCAATCTGGGATAAACGCACCGGAACGCTGTTCCTCGCGCGCGACCGGCTGGGTATCAAGCCGCTGTATCACACGCTGGATGGTGCGCGGCTGCGCTTCGCGTCCATGCCGCAAGCCTTGCTGGCGGGCGGTGGAGTGGATGTCCGCCTTGACCCGGTGGCGCTGCATCAGCATTTCACGCTGCACGGCGTGGTGCCAGCGCCCAGAACCATCCTGCAGGGCATCCGTAAATTACCCCCTGCGCACACGTTAAGTTTTACCGCTTCGGGCGAAGTGGTGCAGCGCTGTTACTGGCAGCTCGATGCGACCCGTCCTCGGCAAACGCTCTCGGAGCAGGATTGGCTGGACGCCGTGCGTATCGTTTTGCGCCGTGCAGTCGAGCGCCACAGGCTGGCGGCAGATGTGCCGGTGGGCGTGCTGCTCTCTGGCGGTCTCGATTCCAGCCTGCTGGTCGGATTGCTTGCCGATCATGTGGATGAACTGAATACGTTTTCGATCGGTTTCGAGGCGGTGGCGGGCGAGCTGGCTGACGAGTTTGAATATTCTGATTTGGTATCGAAAGAATTTAACACGCGCCACCACAAGTATTCGCTGCCCAACGCCGAGGTGCTCAAACGCCTGCCGGATGCGATTACCCAGATGTCCGAGCCGATGCCAAGCTACGACGCGACGGCGTTCTATCTGCTGGGCGAGCGGGTATCGACTGACGTCAAGGTCGTGCTGGCAGGGCAGGGGGCGGACGAGGTGTTCGGCGGTTACTTCTGGTATCCGCTGATGGACGCCGAAAACGGCACGCCGCTCGAGCGTTTCTCGCGGCATTATTTCGACCGCGATCATGCCGAATATCTGGAGATGATGACTGACGGCTACGCCGTGCCCGATGTTACCGCCGAATGGGTTGCGGAGCACTTGCAACAGCCGGGTGCGGACGAATTTCTGGATCAGGTGCTGAGGATGGATGTGACGCGTCTGATGGTTGATGATCCGGTCAAGCGCGTGGACAACATGACGATGGCCTGGGGGCTGGAAGCGCGCGTGCCGTTTATCGACCATGAACTGGTGGAGCTGGCAGCGAAGATGCCGCCGTCGTTGAAACTCAAGGAGGGCGGCAAGTTCCCGCTCAAGGCGGTGGCGCGCGGGCTGATCCCCGATGCGGTGATCGACCGTGCCAAGGGCTATTTTCCGGTGCCCGCGCTTAAATATGTGCGCGGAGAATTCCTGGAGCGGATGCGCACCATTTTAAATTCAGAAGCCTGCATCAAACGCGGCCTGTATCGGCGCAGTTATGTCGAAAAACTGCTGGCCGACCCGGAAGCACACCTGACGCGCATTCAAGGCAGCAAGCTGTGGCATCTGGCGCTGCTGGAATGGTGGCTGCAGATCAACGTCGACACGGTCAGCAGTTGATAATTATCAATTATCAACTGTTTTTCCCAGTCGCCACAATGAAGTGAGTTCAGCCGATCGTGCCGCATGCAGCGGGTCGCTGGTGTCCGAGGCTCTCGGGTGATGCGGCTTCACATCGATTTTCCCCAGTACCTGCAAGCCTGCCGCCGCGATCGTTGCCAGCAGCTCGTCGCGGGTGCGCAGTCCCAGGTGTTCGGCCAGATCGGAGAGGATCAGCCAGCCCTCTCCGCCCGGTTCCAGATGAGCGGCAAGCCCGCCCAGAAAACCGTTCAACATGCGGCTCTCAGGATCGAATACCGCGTACTCAAGCGGCGAGCTGGGCCTGGCAGGCACCCACGGCGGGTTGCACACGATCAGGGCGGCGCGCCCCTGTGGAAACAGATCGGCTTCAACTACGTCAATCTGATCCGCTAACCCTAACCTCGTCAAATTTTCGCGCGCGCAGGCGAGCGCGCGCGGGTCCTGGTCGGTCGCAACGATGCGTTTGATGCCACGGCGTGCCAGCACGGCGGCCAGCACGCCGGTGCCTGTACCGATGTCGAATGCGACGGATTGAGTTTTGGTCAGCAGAGGCAAGGGCGCATCGTTGACCAGGCTCACATATTCTCCGCGAATCGGCGCGAATACGCCGTAATGCGGGTGTATGCGTGCGTCCAGCGCCGGAATTTGTACGCCATTTTTGCGCCACTCGTGTGCACCGATCAGTCCCAGCAGTCCGCGCAGCGATAAGACGTAGGGTTTACCATCGTCTATGCCGTAGGCTTCCGCGCAGGCAGCCCGTACATCGGGTGCGCGGCGCAGCGGGAGGCTGTGCTCGCTATTGAACGGCAGCAGCAGCATATTCAAGGTGCGGGAACGCTGCGACTGCGCCTGACGATGCAGATGAAACGCATCCTTTGGTGTGGCAGGTTGATTTTTGGCTTTGCGCGGTTTTTCATCGGCGCGTCGCGCCATTGCCTGCAGCAGCTGGCGCGCGTTCTGATAGTCTCCGCGCCACAGCAGCGCGGTGCCCTCGCAAGCCAGGCGGTAAGCAGTGTCGGCGGTCATACGGTCGTCGGCGATCACGACGCGCTTAGGCGCTGGCGTGCCGGACTCCGATCGCCAATGGGCAGACAGATCGACGTCGCCTTCATGCCAGTTGATCAGGGGGCGGTTGATTGCAGAAATGGCGCTCATTTAGCGGCCTTCCTCTCTCTTGATTTGCTGATAGCGCAGTTTAGCTTCGTGATCGTCGCGTGCGGAGGTGATTTCGCGCATCACTGAATTAACATCGGCGGCTTCTTCGTTTTGCTGGAAATGCCCGGTCAACGGTGTGTCGGGGAGCAATTCGCCGCGCTGATAGATCGCCCATATTTCCTTTGCGTACTGGGTGTCCATCAGTTCTGGTGCGAACTGGCCGAAGTAATTGGCCAGATTTTCGACGTCACGATCCAACATGCGGCTGGCATTGTTGTTCGCGGCAGCATCCACCGCCTGCGGCAGGTCGATGATGACCGGACCGTGAGCGTCGACTAGAATGTTGAATTCGGACAGGTCGCCGTGAATGATGCCGGCGCACAGCATCAGCACTACTTGCCTGATCAGCATCGCGTGAAATTCCAGAGCCTGTTCGCGGCTCAGCTCAAGGTCATTGAGTCTGGGTGCTGCCGCGCCGTGTTCGTCGGTCACCAGTTCCATCAGCAGTACGCCTTCGTAGAAACCGAAGGGATGCGGCACGCGCACCCCGGCCGCCGCGAGCTTGTACAACGCATCGACTTCGGTGCGTTGCCAGGCGGCTTCCTGCTCTTTTCGACCATAGCGCGAACCTTTTTCCATCGCGCGTGCCTGGCGGCTGTTTTTAACCTTGCGGCCTTCGGTGTAGTGAACCGCCTGATGGAAACCGCGCTGGTTGGCTTCCTTGTAAACTTTTGCACAACGAATCTCGTCGCCGCACTGCACGACATAGACAGTCGCTTCTTTTCCGCTCATCAGCTGGCGCATGACCTGATCTACCAGGCCGTCCTCGACGAGTGGTTCGATTCTTTTCGGGGTTTTCATTCGTCTGCCAGATATTGGTCTGTCAGATACTCAGTCCGATCGCCGCGCAGGGAGTGAACTCGCGGTTTTACAGGATTCTCCAGCGCATTTTTGATCATCGCCTCACGCGACGACGGGGATTCCAGGCTGATGCGGCCCAGTTTTCCGGCGCGGTATTCAGTCAACAGAATGATCGATGCTTTTTCGAGATCCAGTTCGCCGCCACGGCCCTTGATCAGGCAACCCCGCCTTTTGGCAACGGCTTCGATCACACCCACGCCATCCATGTCGGTCGTGTCAAAACCAAAGCGTTCGGCTAACCGCTCCGGATAGCGCGCCAGCAGGTTGTTGGCAAGATGCTCGGCGATTTCTTCCTCAATGACGGCATTGCGCCCGATGGCGTGAATTGCGGCGAGGATAAAACCGTCTTCGTCGTGTTCGATTTTCGGCCACATCAGGCCGGGGGAATCGGTCAGTGTCATGTGATCGTTGATCTTGTGGCATTGCTGCGACTTGGTGACGGCGGGTTCATCGCCCACTGCGGCGACGCGGCGTTTGAGTAACATATTCATCAGCGTGGATTTGCCGACGTTGGGGATGCCCATGATCATCAGGCGCAGCGGCTTGTGGGGGCTGTCGCGATGCGGTGCCAGCGGGTGGCATAGTTTCGGAACACGGGCCGCATCCGTTGCGCTCTTGCAACTCAAAGCGACCGCCTTCACGCCCGGCTGTTTATTGTAAAAATCCAGCCATTCCTGTGTGGTGACAGGGTCGGCCAGGTCGATCTTGTTGAGAATTTTCAGGCAAGGACGCTGACGGTGCTCGCGTAACTCCCTGATCATCGGGTTGCAACTCGCTTCGGGTGCGCGCGCATCCAGTACTTCGATGATGACATCGGTAAATTCCATCGTTTCGGCGGCTTTGCGGCGCGCCGAGGTCATGTGACCGGGAAACCATTGTATGGCCATTTCTACCTCTATAAATTGATTTTTTGTGAGCTTTTGCCCTGTGGCAAAATGCCTGCATAACCCACTTGGGCGAATGTCGCGTACTCGTCATTCGCTGCGCGGCTCCTTGCGCTTCATCCCTAAATTCTAAATTTCTAAAATTGTTATTGGGTGAATGGCGGTGTCAGCAGCGCCAGTTGTGCAGCATCTAGATAACACCATTCGCCGGGCGCCAGGCTCAGTTCGTCAAGCTTCAGGTTGCCGATCTGTGACCGGTTTAGCGCCGTGCAATGATTGCCAGCTGCGGCCAACATGCGTTTAACCTGGTGATATTTTCCCTGTTCCAGCACGATTTCCAGGTGATTAGCGTCTATCATCCGGCAAGTTTGTGCAGCCAGGGGGGCGGGTTCGTCGTGCAACTTGACCCCATTTAACAGCATTTCAATCAGTTCTGGCGTCACCGTATCCTGAGTTGCGGCGACATAGACCTTGGGTACGTGATGCTTCGGTGATGACTTGGTATGTATGAACGCGCCGTCATCCGACATCAGTAATAACCCTGTGGTGTCGTGATCGAGGCGTCCGACCGGCTGCACGTCGCGCCGGGTGAACTGATCGGGCAGAATGGTCAGTACGCCGGGGTGATGGCTGGGTTTGCGGGAACATTCAATATTGGCCGGCTTGTTCAGTGCGACATAGACATGCTCGCGATAAATCCACGGCTCGTCTAAAACCGTGAATGCCAGTCCGTCGGTTTCAAGCGGGGTGTTCGTGTCGGTGATAACGTTGCCCGCGATACTGATTTCACCGGCGGCTATCAATTGGCGGCACCACTTGCGTGTGCCAAATCCTTGCGTATGCAGGATGCGATCCAGGGTTAATTTGCTCATGCGGTGATTTTAACAGAATCAAGGCGTTAACGCCCTGATAGCAATGGCGCTGCTTGCTTTTGGAAAACCTGATTGTTCGGGTTTTGCCGGGAGCCGCCCGGCGGCGGGTCACTTTCTTTGTCCGGCCAAAAGAAAGTGACTAAAGAAACGCCGCCCCGGTTTGCCGTGTTGTCCGCCTGTCAACTGTAGGTGGGCAACGTTCTCTCGGTGTTGCTTGGACGGGTGAAGGAGCGCTCAATGGATGATTAGGCAGCCCTAAAGCGGATAGTGGCGAAGGGAAACAAGGTGCCAGAAGCGGATTCAGCACCTAAAGCAATACCCGGTAGGTTGAGTTGTTATTCGCTGCGAGATGGTTTTTGGGGGATTAGAACAAAATAGACGGCTATGCCCCATAAAATCAACCAGCTAATATCCAAAGTAAGTTCCTTCGTCAAAGCTTGTTGAGCACTTACGATCACCACGCAAGCAATAACTGTTGGGGTCAACATTACAGTGCCGGCCAAGGAGATTGCGGCGGAATTTTCTTTACACCTCGACCAAACCATAATGTAGGGCATAAAAACCGCAACTATAAAAATTACTATGGTTTGAGGTACTTCGTTCAATATCGCCACCCAATCGCCGCCCTGTTGTATCGCAACAGGTCCGCCCTCCACCACAAAGTAGACGTAAATCAGCAGTGCTACATTTAGCATAAATCCCGCAAGTAATTGCACTGCATGGTTAAAAATTTTGCTCATAATAAATTCCAGAATTGTTGCGGGGGTGTTGCTTCTCGGTAGCGGTGATTCGCACTTACCAATTGCCTGCCCGGACGCGGACATTAATGTGATTTCTGTTTTTTAGTTCCCGGATTCATCGCACTGGAGGCGAGTTCTTTTAGTTGCTTGGCAATGCAAGCAAAGTAACCCGCTGCCGGTTTAACCTCGGCATATATCGGTGAGTCACAGGCAGGATTGGTTGGCACACGGTCAGTTCGAAAACTCGCCATCCACATAAAACCAGTGCCCGTCTGATCGTGTGAACCGGCTGATCTCGTGCAGACGGTGAGCGCGCCCGCCGATTTTGTAGCGGGCGACGAATTCAACGGTAGATTGATCTGATGTTGTCGTCAGGTGATTTTTCACTTCAAGCCCCAGCCATTTAGTATCGTCGCTGGAAAGTTCGAGTGTGGAAGGGCTGGTGTCCGGATGCCAGGTGGCAAGCAGGTAGGCTTCCAGTTTTAGCACGTATGCAACATAGCGGGAGCGCATCAACGACTCAGCATCCAGGGCGTGCGCGCCGAGATGGTAACGGCCGCAACAGGCCGCGTAGTCACCTCTGCCGCAGGGGCAAGTCGCTATTGCCATGCCTGACCTGATGACAGGCTGCCGTGCCATATCACGGGTTCAATCTCTACCACGCCGTCAGCGCTGGTGACCATCATATGGCCTTCCTGGATAGTGCATTGCAGTTGCATGGTGCGGCTCACCAGTTTGGCAAGTGCCTGGGTGGCCTCATTCGGCAGTCTGAGCACGGTAAGGTTATTAAGGCGCGTCAGCTTGCTTTTATTTTCATTCCACCAGATTTCGGCGGCGCGGCCATAACTGATGATCACGACCTTGTCGGCGCGTCCGCAGGCTTTGCGGATGGTGCGCTCGTCGGGCAGGCCGACCGCGATCCAGCGTTCTATTGCGCCGGTGAGGTCTTTTTGCCACAGATCGGGTTCGTCTTCATTGCTGATGCCCTGAGCGAACGTCAGGGTTTCATCAGCATAAAGCGCGAACGCGTACAGGCGCACCATCATGCGTTCTTCCGTTTCGGACGGGTGTTGCGCTATGGTCAGCGGGTGATCGCAATAATAGTAGCGGTCCATGTCGGCGATCTGCAGACAGGCTTTTAATACGGTTGCTTTGATAGCCATGTGGCAGGGTGGATTGATAGTCAGGCGCGCATTCTAACAGGAGCATGTTCATCAACGCGAAACTCGCGTAGCGTCTCTCGCACGCTTGCGGGAGAGGGTTGGGGCGAGGGAAACGGACAAGGCAACAACGTTGCCTTGTCCGTTGGATGGTATTGCACCGCCGTTGCGACTATAATTCGCCTCCTTATTAGCTTTGTTACCTGTCAAATACTACGATGCAGCTGTTTGCCTTTGGCCTCAATCATCAGACTGCGCCGCTTGCCGTGCGCGAGCAGGTCGCCTTCAACGTGGACGGGATAGAAAACGCGCTGCGTGACCTGGTGGAAAACGGTGCGGCAAAAGAAGCCACGATACTGTCCACCTGTAACCGCATGGAGTTGTATTGCAACGCGGCGAAACCCGACCATGCAATCGACTGGCTGGCGCAATATCACAATCTGCCGCGCAAAGACCTCGAGCCCTATCTGTACTCATTGCCGCGCGAGCAGGCCGTCAAGCACTCGTTCCGTGTGGCCAGCGGCCTGGATTCGATGGTGCTGGGCGAGCCGCAGATTCTGGGGCAGATGAAACAGGCTGTGCGCCAAGCTGAGCAGGCGGGCACGATGGGCATCCTGCTGCACAAGTTGTTCCAGAATACTTTTTCGGTCGCAAAGCAAGTGCGCACCGAAACCGAAATCGGGGCGAACCTGGTTTCGATGGCCGCCGCCGCCGTGCGGCTCGCCGAGCGCATCTTTCCCAGTATCAGCGATCAAAACGTGTTGTTCATCGGCGCGGGTGAGATGATCGAGCTCAACGCGGTGTATTTCGCGGCGCGCAATCCGAAACGCATCACCGTCGCCAACCGGACGCTGGAACGCGCGCAGACGCTGGCACGGCAGTATAACGGCCATGCCATCACGCTGTCCGATTTGCCGGAACAGCTGGCGCAAAACGATATCATCGTGACCTGCACCGCCAGCCAGTTGCCGATTCTGGGCAAGGGCATGGTGGAGCGCGCACTCAAGGCGCGCCGTCACAAACCACTGTTTATCGTTGATCTGGCCGTGCCGCGCGACGTTGAAACAGAAGTATCTGATTTGAATGATGTTTTTCTCTATACTGTGGATGATATCGCCGAGGTGGTCAAGGACGGTCTCGAGGCGCGTCAGGGTGCGGTCAAGGAAGCTGAAGTCATCATCGCTTCGGGTGTGTCTGATTTTATCCACTGGATGGAGTCGCGCGATGTGGTGCCGACCATTCGCGCATTGCGCGATCACGCCGAGCAGAGCCGCCGCGCCGAGTTGGAAAAAGCCTTGCGCCTGTTAGCCAAAGGCGAAAGCCCGGAAAAAGTGCTGGAGGCGATGAGCCGGGGAATCACCAATAAATTTTTGCATGCGCCTACCCACGCGCTGAATCAGGCGCACGGGAACGACCGGGATAACTTCCTCGAAGTTGTCCGCCGCCTGCACCATCTGCACCAAGAAGAATAAGCGCCGAATGAAACCAAATATCGCCACAAAACTTGCGCAATTGAGCGAACGTCTGCTCGAAGTCAACCAGCTGCTGAGTACTGAAGAAGCTACCCGTGACATGGATACGTATCGCAAGCTGAACCGCGAGCGCGCCGAGCTTGAACCTGTGGTGGAGTTGTTTCACGCCTATCAGTCCTGCGAGGGTGACATCAGTGCCGCGCGGGAAATGGCGGAAGACCCGGAAATGCGCGAATTTGCCGACGCTGAGATCAAGGAAGGCGAGGCGCGTTTGCTGCAACTGGATGGTGAATTGCAGACGCAGTTATTACCTAAAGATCCCAATGACGAGCGCAGCGTGTTTCTCGAAGTGCGCGCGGGTACCGGTGGTGACGAGGCCGCGTTATTCGCGGGTGACCTGTTTCGCATGTATTCTCGCTTTGCCGAGCGCCGCCGCTGGCAGGTGGAAGTCGTTTCGGAAAGCATCGGAGAAATGGGCGGTTACAAGGAAATTATCGCCCGTATCGTGGGTCAGGGCGCGTATTCGGTGCTGAAGTTTGAATCCGGTGCGCATCGTGTGCAGCGCGTGCCGACGACCGAAACCCAGGGTCGTGTGCATACGTCGGCTTGCACCGTTGCGATCATGCCTGAAGTCGACGAGGTGGATGACGTGGTACTGAACAATGCCGATCTGCGCATCGATACGTTCAGAGCAAGCGGCGCGGGTGGTCAGCATATCAACAAGACGGATTCGGCGGTGCGCATCACCCATCTGCCGACAGGCGTCGTGGTGGAATGTCAGGATGGTCGTTCCCAGCATCAGAATAAGGCGCAGGCAATGCGCGTGTTGTGTGCCCGGATCAAGGATGCTCAGGTGCGCGCGCAGAATGCAGAGACGGCGGCCACGCGCAAGAGTCTGGTGGGTAGCGGTGACCGCTCGGAGCGCATCCGCACTTACAATTACCCGCAAGGCCGCGTCACCGATCACCGTATCAATCTGACCCTCTACAAGATGGACGCGATCATGGACGGCGACATCAGCGAGCTGACGGGCGCCTTGATGGCTGAACATCAGGCCGAACAACTCGCCGCGATGGCGGAAGATGTCAGCTTCTGAGTTAGAGCCAGCGCAGAGCCTAGGGCTCGTGCTCAAAGAGGGCAGCGAGCAGTTGGAAGCCGCATTGCACCTTGATCCCGGTACTGCGCGCATCGAGGTGCAATGCCTGTTGCAATCAGTGCTTAAAGTCAATCGAGCTTATCTGCTCACTCATCCTGAACGTGTTCTCGATGCTTCAGAATATGCGCGTTACGCCGGGCTGTTCGAGCGTCGCATGACGGGTGAGCCGATCGCCTATCTGCAGGGTAATCGCGAGTTCTACGGCCTGGATTTCAAGGTGACACCCGATACGCTGATACCGCGCCCCGATACTGAATTGCTGGTTGAGCTGGCTTTGCAGCACATCCCTCGCCCGCTTGCGGGAGAGGGTGGCTGTCAAGCCGGGAGAGGGTTTCGAGTGCTGGACATGGGGACGGGCAGCGGTGCCATTGCGCTCTCCATTGCCAGCGAGCGGCCCGATGCGGAGGTGGTTGCGGTGGATGCCTCGGATGCCGCACTGATTGTGGCCCGCGAGAATGTGCAGCGCCTCAACATCGCCAACGTGCGCTTGTTACACAGCGACTGGTTTGCACAGCTGGCCGGTTGTCGTTTCGATTTGATTGTATCCAATCCGCCCTATATTGAAATGGATGATGTCCATCTGTCGCTGGGGGATGTCCGTTTCGAGCCTTTAACCGCGCTGGCGTCCGGGCCGGACGGACTGGATGACATTAGCCGGATCAGCAGCGAGGCAAAAGAGCACCTTGCTCCCGGCGGCTGGCTGATGTTTGAACATGGCTATAATCAGGCGCAGCGGGTGCGAGACTTGCTGCAACAAGCCGGATTTATTGATGTGGAATCGCGCCGGGATTTGTCGGGGATTGAGCGTGTGACCATCGGTCATGCTTGACGTTGGAATAGTTGTTCTGGGATAATTCCCGACTATTAAATTAAGGTAATGATCATGACCACAGATATTCAACAACTCATCCAGACTCAAGTCAGCTCGAATCCGGTAGTGATTTACATCAAAGGTTCGGCGAAATTTCCCCAGTGTGGCTTTTCAGCCAAGGTGGTACAGATTCTGAATCTGCTGGGCGTCAAAGACTTTCTGGCCGTGAACGTATTTGAAAATCCGGCAATGGTGCCCGGCCTGGTTGAGTACGCCAGCTGGCCAACGCTGCCACAGTGCTACGTCAGAGGCGAATTTATCGGCGGTTGTGACATCCTGACCGAGATGTACCAAAGCGGTGAGCTGAAAGCATTGCTGGGCGATCTGGCGACTGCAAACTAACAAAAACTCGCAGTGCGAGTCAGCGTTCCTCTCTCCCGCAAACGGGAGAGAGTTAGGAGAGAGGGTTGGCAAGTCTGCCTGGCCGAATTATCTAGTTAATTCGGTGTATATGAATTATTTGCGCACGCGCATATAGTCATGTCGTGCTGCCGCTGATAACAGCACGGCTGCTCAAGTACTCCTCCCTTCGGGCGACCCAGTGGTCGCCCGTTTTTTTTCCTTATTTTGCGAGGTGGGCCCGTGCACGGGCGATCGCGGCCTGAACCTGATTCGGTGCGGTGCCGCCGATATGATTGCGGCTGGCGAGCGAGCCTTCCAGCGACAGGACCTGATAAATGTCATCCTCCACCAGGTCAGAGAAGGTTTTCAGCTCAATCAGGCTGATGTCGGACAGGTCGCAGCCACGCTGTTCGGCGAAGCGCACGGCGAGTGCCACGGCTTCATGCGCATCCCTGAACGGCAGCCCTTTCTTGACCAGGTAATCCGCCAGATCCGTCGCGGTGGCATAGCCTTGCAGTGCGGCGCGGCGCATGGCTTCCGGTTTGACGCGGATTCCGGTAATCATGTCGGCATAGATGCGCAGTGTCTGCGTCAGGGTGTCGACGGTGTCAAACAAAGGCTCCTTGTCTTCCTGATTGTCCTTGTTGTAGGCCAACGGCTGCCCCTTCATCAGCGTCAGGAGGGCGACCAGATGTCCGTTTACACGACCCGTCTTGCCGCGCACCAGTTCAGGCACGTCCGGGTTCTTTTTCTGCGGCATGATGGAAGAGCCGGTGCAGAAACGGTCTGCGATGTCGATGAAGCCGACCATCGGACTCATCCACAGGATCAGCTCTTCGGAGCAGCGCGACAAATGTGTCATGATCAGGGCTGCACAGGCGGTGAATTCGATGGCGAAATCACGATCCGAAACGGCATCCAGCGAGTTTTCGCATACCCCGTCGAAACCCAGTAAATCAGCAACCATCTCACGCTTGATCGGATAGCTGGTACCGGCCAATGCAGCCGCACCCAGCGGCAGGCGGTTGACGCGTTTTCGGCAATCCTGCAAGCGCTCTGCATCGCGCCCCAGCATTTCGTAATACGCCATCAGGTGATGCGCGAAGCTGATCGGTTGTGCGACCTGCAAATGCGTGAAGCCGGGCATAATGGTGTGGGTGTGCTGTTCAGCCAGATTCAGATATGATGTTTGTAATAGCTTGATTAATATCAATAATTCGTCAATTGCGTGACGCAGATAAAGGCGCACGTCGGTCGCGACCTGATCATTGCGCGAGCGTCCGGTATGCAGGCGCTTGCCGGCGTCTCCGACCAGCGTGGTCAGGCGTTTCTCGATGTTCAGGTGCACGTCTTCCAGATCCAGCGACCAGTTGAAATCGCCGCTGATAACTTCGGCTTCGATGATCGCCAGTCCGCGTCTGATGTCAGCCAAATCCTGCTCGGCGATAATGGCGCATGCGGAAAGCATCTGTGCGTGTGCCAGCGATCCCTGGATGTCGAACAGTGCCAGCTTGCGGTCGAAATCCACCGAAGCGGTGTAACGTTTGACTAATTCTGCTACGGGTTCCGAGAATCTGCCCGACCAGGTGTCATTATCTTGTATGCTTGCCATTGTCAAAAATCCAGATGCTAGTTAAACGGTCATGGCAATATGCTACCCCTGATTAAAGTTAAGAATCGTCAGGCCCGTTCTCTCTCAACCGCCTGCGGGAGAGAGTCAGAATGCCTGTGCGAGCTTTCGTTAACGCAGAAAGAGGTTTTTCGTCATGAATAAGGCGCGCAGTATAAAACAAAATGCCCTGCCCGACGCGTTGCCCAACTTTCGCAACCTTGGTATATCGCTGCGTCTGCTACTGTTGGGTAATGGCATGGCGCTGATCACAGCCATTTTTCAGGCATACGGCTGGCTGGATGTGCTCTCGAAGTTTATGCAGATCTCCACGTTGTTTACACCGGTTTTGCTGACCAGCCTGCTGTTGCTGTGGTTGGGCCAACCCTGGCTGAACAAACTTGCCTACTGGCACGGCGTGCTGACGACCAACATGATCGTGGCTGCTTCGACGCTGCTGATATATCATTTCGGCGGTGAATTGTTTTATCCGTTGCAAAGCGAAGATATTTATTTTCAGCTGTTTCGTCAGGCCTTGTTCGGCGTGTTGATGTGCAGTCTGTTGCTGATGTATTTCAGGTTACGTGCCCGGGTCTTGTCGCATGCGCTGCACGATGCACGTCTTCAGGTGTTACGCGCACGTATCCGGCCACATTTTCTTTACAATACGATCAACGCGGTGCTGGGTATCGTGCGCACTCAGCCTAAGCTTGCCGAAACTGCGCTGGAAGATATGGCCGATTTGTTTCGCATGGCGATGACCGATGAGCAGGATCTGGTACCGCTGCACAGGGAAGTGCAGTTGTGCAAACAATACCTCGCGCTTGAACAATTGCGCATGGGCGACAGGCTGAGTGTGGACTGGCAAATTCAGGATATGCCGGATGATGTACAGATTCCTGCCTTATTGTTGCAGCCTTTGCTGGAAAATGCGGTGTATCACGGCATAGAGCCATTGATGCCGGGCGGCTGCATTCATGTGCTGTTGCGCCGTCAGGGTGGGGCGTTGCAAATTGTGGTGGAGAATCCGTGTACGGTGCGCAGCGACGCGCGGCCACATGTCGGGAACAAAATCGCCTTGCAAAATATACGTGAGCGCCTGGATTTGCTGTTCGATGCCGAGGCGAGTTATCAGGTGACCTGCGAGCCTGACTGTTATCGGGTGGAAATTTCTATGCCTTATATGAGAGATAAATCATGAGTACGATCGAACTGGCTCTGCGCGTATTCATCGTGGATGATGAGCCGCCTGCACGTAACAGGTTGCGCGAGTTGCTGAGCGATTGCAACGAACAGTTGCCCTTGGAAATTGCAGGTGAGGCGGCCAACGGTCAGGAGGCTCTGGATAAACTGATAGACGTGAACGCCGATGTGGTGCTGCTGGATATTCGTATGCCGCAAATGGATGGCATTGAGCTGGCGCATCATCTGCAAAAGCTGGACCGTCCTCCGGTGATTATCTTTACCACGGCTTATGACGCCTATGCGATCAAGGCTTTTGAGCTTCACGCCATCGATTACCTGCTCAAGCCGATACGGCTTGGTCGCCTGTTCGATGCGCTCAGCCGGGCCCGTACTGCTGTGCCAATAAAAGTCGAGGTGCTGCGCGAGTTATTGCCTGAGCCGCGTCGTCATCTTGCTATTCACGAGCGAGGCCGGATACACCTGATTCCCATTGAGCAGGTTTTGTTTCTTCGCGCTGAACTCAAATACATCACGGTGCGCACCCGCGAGCGTGAATATCTGATCGAGGAATCGCTGAGCGCACTGGAAAAAGAATTTGCCACTCGTTTCGTGCGTATCCATCGCAATTGTCTGGTGGCAAGGGAGTCCATCGAAGGATTTGAGCGAGGGGGCGACGAGGGCGAGAGCAGCGGCTGGATGGTCAAACTCAAAGGCTTGCCTGAGGCGCTGGCTATCAGCCGCAGACAGCAGCACATCGTGAAAGAGTTCAGCTGACTTGAGTTGGCAATAGCGCCTGCTTGAGCAATATGTATACTTTGGATGGTTTTATGAAGCGAGCCGATTTTCAAAAAACATTGGGTTGGCTTAAAACGAATCCTTCATTGGATGAACTTTGTGTCAGACATCCAGAGGAATGGGCAACGGTGCAACAGGAGATTTCCGCGATCGTGGCAGGGGGTGTGGCGCAGGAGCTGAAGACCTATCTGGTGCAACTGGCCACCCCTTTAGCCAGAGGTTCACGGGGTGTTCAGCAACAAGACGTTGTGCTGTCTCAGTTTATCCGCAGCCGCATGGCGAATGAAGCGGTCAAGAAACTTTGTCTGTCCACGCTGGCCGCTGATACTGGGGTCAAAAGCGGCAAGCTGCGCTTTAATTTGTTCAATGGTTATATCGCGCAAAGGTTGTTGTTTTCCAGAGGCTTGGAGCGTAAACCGGCGTCACTGTTCTGGTTTCATCTGTTTTGGCCGCTGGTCTGGCAGCGAAAACGACTGATGGCACTGGTGCAGTCCAGAGGAATTTATTGCTTTTATTCGCGTGAACTGATCGAGCGTCTGGGGCAGATTGTTGCCGGCAGAAGCTGTCTTGAGATCGGTGCGGGAGATGGAACGCTGACCCGGTTTCTGAAAAATCAGGGTGTCGGGTTAATCGCAACAGATAACCATGCCTGGAAAAGTGCGGTGACCTATCCGGAATGGGTGGTCAAACTTGATGCAGGAGCAGCGCTGACCGTCTATGCACCCGAGGTCGTAATCTGTTCCTGGCCGCCTGCGCAAAACGAATTTGAGCGCCACGTTTTCAATATGCCCAGCGTACAGCTTTATATCGTGATCGGCAGCCGTTACCAGTTTGCCTTCGGAAACTGGGCGGTTTACAAACAGCAAACTTCTTTTGTGCTTGAAGAGGATGAAAAACTGGGCGGGCTGTTGTTGCCTCCTGAATTAGGATCTGCTGTTTACGTGTTTCGGCGAAAGCCGCCTACCCGTTGATGAGTGCGATTATTTCTTGACCCGCGCATCCAGCAGTTCGCGCAGTTCGCGTAAGTCAGACTCAATCGTGGACAGCTGATAAAAACTCCCGCCCGCCTGTTTCGCCAGTTCAAGTTGCCCGATTGCAGCCATCAGATTGCCCCGCCAGGCGTAGCTGTAGGCTTGCGCCTGATGTTGTTCCAGCGGCTTGTCCAACTGGTTGTAGCTGCGCGCCTGCAGGTCGTACAGCGTGGTGTCAGAGGGGTGGCGAGTGATTTGTTCAATCAACAGATTAACGGCGGTTTCAGCCTGATTGCTTTGCAGCAGAAGGTCGACATAATCGTAGATCAGTGCGCGATGCTGGGGATAGTTTTGCACGGCCATTCGATAAAAGCTGAGGGTATCTGCGTCCTTCGCAGCACGTTTGACTTGTCCTGTCAGCGTTTCCAGCATTGCATTGTTTTGTGCTGCCGGCGTGTTCTTCGCAAGCTGACGCAATGCGGTCAGTTCGGTTTTGGCACGTACGATATCGTTGCTGCGCAAAAGCGCGCTCACCAGCCCGTACTGTTGAGCAATCGGGTTGCCATGCTTATGCGTGGTCATTGCATCTTCGAAGTAGACAATGGCATCCAGGCTTGTTTTTTGTGCGCCAATCAGTTTGGTGCGCACCAGCTGGAAATCGAGGCTGTCAGGCAGCAAGCGGTAGGGTTGCTTGCTCACCCGGTTTTCGATGTCGGCGATACGGTCGCTGGTAACAGGATGGGTGCGCAGGTAGTTGGGCGCATTCCCTTCCAGCAAACGGGTTGCCCGTTGCAGCCGTTGCAGGAATTCGGGCATGGCGTGGGTGTTGAAATCAGCCTTCTGCAAAATTTCAAAACCGATGCGATCCGCTTCCTGTTCGTGGACGCGCGTGAAATCGAGTTGTTTTTGCACGGCGCGCGCCTGCACCCCTGCGATGGCTGCTTGGGAGGCCTGCCCGTTGCTGCGCGCGGCAAGAATCGCAACTGCGATGGCGGCCATCGAGGCGAGTGAATCACCCTGCTGAGCCGCAACCATGCGCGCCAGATGGTGCTGAGTGACGTGGGCTATTTCATGGCTTAACACCGAGGCCAGTTCCGATTCGCTTTGCGTGGTGAGCAACAGTCCTGCATTGACGCCGATAAACCCGCCAGGCAGCGCAAACGCATTGACCGTGTAATCATTTAGTGCGAAAAACTCGAAATCGAGCGACGGTTCGCTGCTGAACTGAACCAGCTTGTAGCCTAACTGGTTGAGATAGTCGCTGATTTCGGAATCAT
>JBBRBS010000002.1:0-50231 GCA_038205615.1 Burkholderiales bacterium
CCAGCGGAATGGTGCGCGGGTCAATCGCGATGCTGTACTGCTCGGTCAGCGGCACGCCGAGCGCGCCGAGCGGTGCCGACAATCCTTCGGGTAATTCGCGGAAAAATACAAAGCTGGGGTTTTGTTCCAGCAACGCTGCCAGTTTGGCCGGATTCTTTTCCGCCCAATGCTTGATCCCCTGCATCGAGGCTTGCTCAGGTTTGAGTTCGCCCATTTCGATCAGTTTCTTGCCAACAGAAACGTAAGGGTGGCCGTTCTGGTCGGCATAACCTATCTTGACCAGACGTCCATCCGCCAATTCGATGCGACCGGAACCCTGGATTTGCAGGAAGAAAAGATCGACCGGATTTTCCACCCAGAACAAGACATGAAGCGCGCCACGTCCTCCGTCAATCTGTGCCCGGCTGAAATAAGGCACGATACGGCGACCTTCCAGCCTGCCGCGCAGGCGCAGGTCTTTGAACTGCGGATAAAGCTCGCTCAAATCGATCGTCAGCAAATCGTCCGGCGCAGCATACAGCGGATATTTGAAACGCGCGGTCCTGACACGACTGCCGGACAATCTGGGTTCGTAGTAGCCGGTAATCAGGCCGTGATCTGAACCATCCGGATTGAATACCTGATAGGGGGTAAATGCTTCCTCAAAAAAAGAATGCAGCGCGTCATTGTCCGGGTTCACCAGCACATCGGCGCTCGCACAAACAGCCTGCCAGTCGGGCTTATTTTTTAATGCATGACAGCTTTGCAAAAATGCAACCCAGCTCGGTTGCAGATCCACTATCTGCCAATCCGGCAACATCTCCCATTTGCTGACTGAAAACGGAGCCGTCGCGACAGGAGGGGCTACGGCCGGTGCAATGACAACCGGCAATTTAGGCGCAACTGTGCAGGCGGCCAGCAAGATCAGCGGCAGTAGCGCGAACTTTAATCGCACGCAAGCCAGTAAGTTAGTGCAATACACGCGGCACACTCAGGACAAACTCGGGAATTTTGACCTCGAAATCGGCGCCGTCATCGCCGCGCATCTGATAACTGCCGCGCATCGTGCCCACCTGGGTGGCCAGTACCGTGCCGCTGGTGTATTCAAAGCTCTGATTGGGCTGCAACATCGGCTGCTCACCCACCACACCCTGTCCGCGCACCTCCTGAACATGGTTGTACGCATCGGTGATCACCCAGTGGCGACTGATGAGCCTGGCAGCTACCGTGCCCAGATTGGTGATACTGATGGTATAGGAGAACACAAAACGATCAGCCGCTTCATCGGACTGATCGGCCAGGTATTTCACCTGGGTTTGTATGATGATGCCGTGTTGTTCTGTTTTTGTCATGCGACGTATTTGAACCGATTTTACCGAGGCTAGCAAGGGATAAGCATGCATTTATGCTAATCTTAGCGCTTGAAAAAGCACAAAGATGATGGCAGGAATATGAACGGTTATTTGAAACGCATCCTCAACGCACGCGTGTATGACGTGGCGATTGAAACTCCGCTGGAAGTCGCACCGAATTTATCGGCGCGCACCGGCAACACGATCTTGCTCAAGCGGGAAGATATGCAGCCGGTATTTTCCTTTAAACTGCGCGGGGCTTACAACAAGATGGCGCAGCTCGACGCAGAGCAGCTGGCGCGCGGCGTCATCACCGCATCGGCCGGCAATCACGCTCAGGGCGTTGCGCTCTCTGCACACAAAATGGGCTGCCGTGCGGTCATCGTGATGCCGACCACCACGCCGCAACTGAAAATCGACGCGGTCAAACACTTCGGCCAGCGCTCGGTTGAAATCGTGCTGCATGGCGACAGCTACAACGACGCCTATGACCATGCGCTGGAGCTGGAGAAAAAAAACCAGCTCACCTTTGTGCATCCGTTTGACGATCCCGATGTCATCGCCGGACAAGGGACCATTGGCATGGAAATCTTGCGCCAGCGCAGCGGGCCTATCCACGCGATCTTCTGCGCCATCGGCGGCGGCGGATTGATCGCGGGGGTCGCCGCCTATGTCAAACAGTTGCGCCCGGATATCAAGATCATCGGTGTGCAATCTGTCGATTCGGATGCGATGCGCCAGTCCATGCAGGCGGGCCGCCGCGTGCAGCTCACCGATGTCGGGCTGTTTGCGGACGGTACCGCAGTCAAGCTGGCGGGTGAGGAGACCTTGCGTATCTGCCAAAAATATGTGGATGAAATCATACTCGTCAATACTGATGCCGTATGCGCCGCGATCAAGGATGTGTTTCAGGATACGCGCTCCATTCTCGAGCCTTCCGGTGCACTGGCCGTGGCAGGCGCCAAGCTATACGCGGCACGCGAGGGGCTCAAGAGTGAGGCGCTGGTCACCGTTTGCAGCGGGGCAAACATGAACTTCGACCGCCTGCGTTTTGTCGCTGAGCGCGCCGACATCGGCGAGAAACGCGAATCTATCCTGGCGGTGACGATACCCGAGACGCCCGGCAGTTTCCGCAAATTTTGCACGCTACTGGGTCGTCGCAACATCACCGAGTTCAACTACCGCTTTGCCAATCCGAAGGCCGCGCAGGTGTTTGTCGGGATTCAGGTGAAGAATGGTGCTGAAAGCTGCGAGCTGGTGGAAAAATTGCAAAGTCACAATCTGGCCACGCTGGATCTGTCTGACAACGAAATGGCCAAGCTGCACCTGCGCCATCTGGTCGGCGGTCATGCGCCTGACGCCCGCGACGAAATCCTGTTCCGCTTCGAGTTCCCGGAGCGCCCGGGTGCGCTGATGCAATTTCTGAACAGCATGAATCACAGCTGGAACATCAGTCTGTTCCACTATCGCAACCACGGCGCAGACTACGGTCGCGTGCTGGTCGGCATGCAGGTGCCGGATCACGACAAGCAGGCGTTCACCGAGTTTCTCAACACGCTGGGCTATCGCTACTGGGACGAGACCGATAATCCGGCGTACCGTCTGTTTCTTGGCTAACATCGATTTTATGTTGATTCGATTTGTAGAGGCGAAATGCAAGCGATAAAACAATCCATTCGCAAGAACATTCTGTCGCTGCGTGATGAATTGTCGCCAGACTTGCGCGCCGAATGCAACGCCGCGATCACCGAACGTTTATTGCAACTGCCGGAATACGGCCGGGCCGAAACGGTGCTGGGTTACATGAATTTCGGTAGTGAATTTGCAAGTGAGTTGTGGGTGGCGCAGGTGCTGGCGGACGGTAAACGCCTGATTTTGCCGCGCGTGAACAGGCATACCAACACGCTGGATTTATATCTGGTAGAGGATCTGGAAAGTCAGTTGGCGGCGGGATTGTGGGGCATACGCGAACCGGTCATTGAACGCTGTAAACGGCTCAGTGACATAAATGAGGTAGAATTCGTCCTGTTGCCCGGAATCGCGTTTAGCCTTGATGGCGCGCGACTCGGTTACGGTGGCGGGTTTTATGACAAGTTGCTGGCGCATGCGCCGCATCGATCCGCGCTGGTTACCGCCGCATTCGGGCTGCAAATCGTGGCACAGATTCCACAAGAGGCGACGGATGTCAGAGTCGAGTGGATCGTCACCGAAGCTGAAACCATAGACTGCAACGCAATAGGAAATCTCTCAAGTCCAATTCCGCAAAACCGGAACGGCTGAGTATTTTCATAAGAATAACTTTAGTGAGAGAGTGGAAGATGGCGAACTTACCAGATAATGACCCGCAAGAAACCCAGGAGTGGATGGATGCACTGGAATCGGTGCTGAAGAACGAGGGCGCAGAACGCGCCCATTTTCTGCTCGGTCAGTTGATCGACAAGGCGCGCAGTTCCGGCGCCGGCGTGCCGTTCAGTGCGACGACACCGTATTGCAACAGCATCGCCTTGAGCGACGAAGAGCGTTCGGCTGGCAATAAAGAGATGGAACACCGCATCCGCGCGCTGATGCGCTGGAACGCGATGGCGCTGGTGCTGAATGCAAATCGCGACTCATCCGAGCTGGGTGGTCATATCGCCAGCTTTGCCTCTGCTGCGACGTTGTATGACGTGGCCTTCAATCACTTCTTCCACGGCAAGACCGACACGCATGGCGGCGACCTGGTTTATTTTCAGGGCCACTCGTCTCCGGGCGTTTACGCGCGCGCCTACCTCGAAGGACGGATTTCCGAAGAACAGATGTACAAGTTCCGCCAGGAAGCGGCAGGAGATGGCTTGTCTTCCTACCCGCATCCGTGGCTGATGCCTGATTTCTGGCAATTCCCGACCGTATCGATGGGTCTGGGTCCGCTGATGGCGATTTATCAGGCGCGTTTCATGCGCTACCTGCAACATCGCGGACTGGTGCAAACAGACGGGCGCAAGGTGTGGGCCTATCTGGGCGACGGTGAGACGGATGAGCCGGAATCTTTGGGCGCGGTCTCGATGGCAGGTCGTGAGAAGCTCGACAACTTAATATTTGTGGTTAACTGCAACCTGCAGCGCCTCGACGGCCCGGTGCGCGGCAACGGCAAGATTATCCAGGAGCTGGAAGGCGTATTCCGTGGCGCAGGCTGGAACGTCATCAAGATCGTCTGGGGCGGTCAGTGGGATCGCCTGTTCGCCAAGGACAAGAACGGCCTGCTGCAAAAACGCATGCAGGAAGTAGTGGACGGCGAGTACCAGACCTACAAATCCAAAAATGGCGCATATGTACGCGAACATTTCTTCGTCAAATACCCGGAGTTGCTGGAAATGGTCGCCGACATGTCGGATGACGAAATCTGGCGCCTGAATCGCGGCGGTCATGATCCGCACAAGGTTTACGCGGCTTATGCGGCAGCGACCAAGCACACTGGTCAACCTACCGTCATTCTGGCTAAAACAGTCAAGGGATACGGCATGGGCGAGGCAGGTGAAGCGCAGAATATCACCCATCAGCAAAAGAAAATGGCAGGGCAAGTGCTGCTCAACTTCCGCGATCGTTTCAACATTCCGTTGAACGATGCTGAAGTGGCCAGCCTGAATTTCTACCGTCCGCCCGCAGACAGTCTGGAGATGAAATATCTGCAGGAGCGCACCGCGCAAATGGGTTCAGTGCCGGCGCGCAATCCCGTCACCGAAGCATTGAAAATCCCGGGTCTGGACGCGTTCGAATCACTGCTCAAAAGCACGGAAGGCCGTGAAATTTCAACGACGATGGCATTCGTGCGGATGCTGGGTATTCTGGTTAAAGACAAGAATATCGGCCGTCAGATCGTGCCCATTGTGCCGGATGAATCGCGCACCTTCGGTATGGAAGGCATGTTCCGCCAGCTCGGCATCTTCTCTCAAGTAGGTCAGCTGTACACACCGCAGGATGCGGATCAGCTGATGTTCTACAAGGAAGACAAGACCGGACAGATCCTGCAGGAAGGCATTAACGAGGCCGGCGCGATGTCTTCGTGGATCGCAGCGGCTACGGCTTATGCCAACCATGGCAAGGCGATGCTGCCGTTCTACATTTATTACTCGATGTTCGGCTTCCAGCGCATCGGCGATCTGGCATGGGCGGCAGGCGACATGCGCGCTCGCGGTTTCATGCTGGGCGGTACGGCCGGTCGCACGACGCTGAACGGCGAAGGCTTACAGCATCAGGATGGCCACAGTCATCTGATGTCGGCAATGATTCCGAATTGTGTATCTTACGATCCGACCTTTGCGTATGAACTGGCGGTCATCATCCATGACGGCATGCGCCGCATGTATGTCGATCAGCAGGACGTGTTCTACTACCTGACCGTGATGAACGAAAATTACGCGCATCCGGCGATGCCTGAAGGTGCGGAGGCGGGCATCATCAAGGGTATGTACCTGTTCAAAGGCCAGGATTCAGTAAATAGCACTAAGCCCGTCGTACAATTGATGGGTAGCGGCACGATCTTGCGCGAAGTCATTGAGGCAGCGCAATTGCTGCAAAACGATTTCGGTGTGAACGCCGACATCTGGAGCGTCACCAGCTTCTCGGAACTGCGCCGCGACGGAATCGATTGCGAACGCTGGAATACGTTGCATCCTGAAGCTGCGCCGCGCGTCAGTTATGTTGAGCAATGCATGAGTGATCGCGACGGTCCTGTGATCGCCGCAACGGATTACATGCGTTCATTCGCCGACCAGATTCGCGCCTTCTTGCCCAGGAATTACAAGGTGTTGGGCACAGACGGTTTCGGTCGTTCCGATACGCGCAAGCACTTGCGCCAGTTCTTTGAAGTGGATCGTTTCTACATCGCCGTCGCCGCATTGAAGGCGCTCGCGGATGAAGGCACGATCGCAGCGTCCGAAGTCAGTCGGGCAATTGCACTTTACAACATCAATCCAGACAAGCCGAACCCGGTCACTGTTTAACAGTTTATCGTTTTCGGTTTGGAGTTTAGGAGAGACACGTGGCAGAAATGAAACAGGTATTAGTGCCGGATATCGGCGACTACAAGGGTGTCAGCGTCATCGAAGTGATGGTAAAAGTTGGCGACATAATCAACGAGGAAGATACCCTGTTGACGCTGGAAACCGACAAGGCAGCGATGGATGTGCCTTCGCCGTATGCCGGCGTCATTAAAGAGTTGCACATTGAAATCGGCGACAAAGTATCGCAAGGTTCACTGATTCTGGTGATGGAATGCAGCGATTCAGCTTCACCATCGGAACAAGCTGTAGCGGCTCCCGCTGTAGTGGCACCCGTCGCTGTGCAAGCTGCCGCGCCCGTCGTTGCGCAGTCTGTTCAGGCTGCCGTATCTGCTGGGCAGGCGCACGCCAGTCCGGCCATACGCCGCTTCGCACGGGAACTGGGCGTCGATATTGCCAAGGTCCAAGGCAGCGGTGAAAAGGGGCGCGTCACGAAAGACGACGTGCAGAACTTTGTCAAGACGGCGCTGGCTCAGCCGCGTGGCACGGCCAGTGGCAATGGCCTGCAGGTTCTGGATATGCCAGTGTTCGATTTTGCCAAGTATGGCGCGATTGAAACAACACCCTTGTCGCGTATCCAGAAGATTTCCGGCGCAAATCTGCATCGCAATTGGGTGACGATTCCGCATGTCACGCAATTCGACGAGGCTGATATCACTGACATGGAAGCTTTCCGCAAGCAGTTGGGCGCGGAATACGCCAAGCAGAACATCAAGATCACTCCGTTGGCTTTCATGCTCAAGGCCGTGGTTGGGGCTTTGCAGAAGTTTCCGAAATTCAACGCATCGCTGGATGGCGAAAATCTGGTGCTCAAACAGTATTTCCACATCGGTGTGGCAGTGGATACACCGGATGGGCTGATGGTTCCGGTGCTCCGCGACGTGGACAAGAAAGGGATTGTGCAACTGGCGCAGGAGCTTGCCGAAATATCCGCCAAAGCACGCGAGAAGAAAATCACGGCCGCTGACATGCAGGGTGGCTGCTTCACGATTTCCAGTCTCGGCGGAATAGGCGGCACGGCCTTTACACCCATCATCAACGCGCCTGAAGTGGCGATCCTGGGTGTGTCGCGTTCCTGCATGAAACCGGTTTATCAGGACGGTGTATTCGTACCGCGCCTGATGCTGCCACTGTCGGTATCCTATGACCACCGCGTGATCGACGGAGCGGCTGCAGCACGCTTTACCGCCTATCTCGCACAGGTTTTGTCTGATATACGCAGACTTGCGCTGTAACTTGGGGCAAAAACCGATCGGTATTCTGGGCGGCACATTTGACCCGATTCATTACGGTCATCTGCGTCTTGCCGAGGAAATGCTTGAATTGGCCGGATTGCAGCACATCCGCTTCATTCCGACCGGTAATCCGCCGCATCGTGACACGCCACAAGTATCGGCTGCGCACCGAAGTGCGATGGTGCGGCTGGCCATTGCTGAGCAGCCCGCTTTTGTGCTGGATGAGCGCGAAGTCAGGCGCACAGCAAAGTGCTATACAGTGGATACGTTACGCGAACTGCGTGCGGAGATGGGTGTGACGCAACCGCTTTGCCTGCTGATGGGCGGCGATGCCTTTCTGCAATTGCACACCTGGCACGAGTGGGAGCAGATTCTCGATCTGGCGCACATCGTGGTGGGTTACCGCCCAGGTTTTACGCTGGATAAACGTATCCACAGCGCAACGAAGGAACTGCGTGAGCATTATCAACAGCGCTTGTGCACGGTGGATTATTTATCGCAACAAGCATCGGGCGGCATCGCCGAACTGGCGATACCAAAACTAGAAATCTCCGCCACGCTGATCCGCAGCCGTGTGGCAGAAAAACGTACCATTCGTTACCTGCTGCCCGCATCTGTGGCAAACTACATTTATCAACATAATTTATACATATCATGCTAACTACTGAAGAAAAAACCAAAGCCGTTGTCGCTGCATTAGAGGACATCAAGGCCACTGACATCACTGTAATCGACACCAGCAAGCTCAGCTCGCTGTTTGATCGCATGATCATCGCGTCCGCCACCTCCAACCGTCAGGCCAAGGCGCTGGCGGACAGCGTAGTCGTGAAACTTAAAGCACAAGGTGAAGTCGTTCTGGGCCGTGAAGGTGAAGAAAGCGGCGAGTGGGTGTTGGTGGATTTGGGCGAGGTGCTGGTGCACATCATGCAGCCTGCCACCCGTGCCTATTACAATCTTGAAGAGCTGTGGAGCAAGGCACAAGCCGCACGCCCTAAGCTGGCGCAACTGCCCGAATCTGAATAGGCATGAAGCTATTGATCGTAACAGTCGGGCATAAGATGCCTGACTGGATCACGACAGGCTTCAACGAGTATGCCAAGCGCATGCCGCGCGAGGCTAAAATCGAACTGCTGGAAATCAAGCCTGAGCCGCGCACGACGGGCAAAACCACGTTGCAAATCATGGAAGCCGAGGCGCAGCGCATTTTAAATGTACTGCCTCCCGCTTGCCGGCGCATTGCGTTGGACGAGCGCGGCGCGATGCCCACCACCAAGTTGCTCGCCGCTCAGTTGAAAGACTGGATGGGCGAGGGGCGCGATGTTGCATTTATCATCGGCGGCGCCGATGGTCTGCACGATTCGGTAAAACAGGCGGCCGGGCAGTTGATGGCTTTATCTGCTTTTACCCTGCCGCATGCCTTTGTGCGTGTGTTGCTCGCCGAGCAGTTGTATCGCGCGCACAGCCTGATGCACAACCATCCCTATCACCGTGAATAGACTACCATCATGAGTATCAGGCAAACACGCATCTATCTCGCGTCCCAGAGTCCGCGCCGCCGCGAATTGCTCAAGCAGATCGGCATTCATTTTGAACCGTTGCTGTTGCGCGCAGATACGCGACGACACGTGGACGTGGACGAAGCGCCACTGCCGGGTGAACTGCCGGAGGACTATGTGAGGCGCCTCGCGTTGGAAAAAGCACGATTTGGTTGTGACGCGCTGCAATTTCGTCATTTACGGCCGCTCCCGGTATTGGCCGCAGATACCACGGTCACGCTGGACGGAAAGATATATGGCAAGCCAGATGATGCCGAACATGCCGCCGCAATGCTGCGCGAGCTATCCGGTCGCGAGCATCAGGTGATGACGGCGGTCGCAGTGGCCGTGGGTGATCGTGTGGAAGCGCTGATTTCGATTTCGACTGTAAAATTTACCCGGCTTGATGAGGCGCGTATCAAGAGCTATTTGCAATCCCACGAATACGCGGACAAAGCCGGCGGTTACGCCATTCAGGGGCAGGCCGGTGCGTTTATCGAGCACCTCGCCGGCAGCTATTCAGGTGTAATGGGCTTGCCGTTGTTTGAAACGATCCAACTGTTGCGAGGCTTTGATTTTTCTGTGCCTTAAGGCGCGCAGGGGAACCGGATGACGATGCGCTAACGGCCTGATTAATAAAAATTAAAATACATGAGCGAAGAAATACTGATCAACGTCACCCCGCAAGAAACCCGCGTCGCGGTGATGCAACTGGGCGTGGTGCAGGAGCTGCACATCGAGCGCAGCAGCAATCGCGGTATCGCCGGTAACGTCTATCTCGGTCGTATCAAGCGCGTGCTGCCCGGCATGCAGTCTGCTTTTATCGACATTGGCCTGGAGCGCTCGGCGTTCCTGCATGTGGCGGACATCTGGGAAAACAGCAACAACGGCGAGAACGCCCGGCCCATCGAAAAAATCCTGTTTGAGGGGCAGAACTTGCTGGTGCAAGTCATCAAGGAGCCGATCGGCAGCAAGGGTGCCCGTCTGACTACGCAACTGAGTTTTGCCGGACGTCTGCTGGTGTTCCTGCCTCAGGAAATGCGCATCGGCGTATCCCAGCGTATCGAAGGGGTGGAGCAGCGCGACGCCTTGCGTGCGAAATTGCAAGCGATCCTGCCACCGGAACATCATGGCGGCTATATCATCCGCACCGTGGCAGAAGCCACTGATGATGCACACTTCGCCATCGACATCGCGTATTTGGACAAGCTGTGGAGCAATCTGCAAACGGCAGCCAAAACGGCTAGTGCGCCGCAATTGCTGTACCAGGAACTGGATATCAGTCTGCGTGTGTTGCGCGATTTTGTGGGTCTGGACACCGTACGTATTCTGATCGACTCGCGCAGCACATGTAACAAGATGCTGGACTTCGCACAAAACTACAATGCGGATGCGGCACAGTTGCTTGAGCACTACACGGGTGCGCGCCCGCTGTTTGACATGTATAACATCGAGGAAGAAATCGAGCGGGCATTGTCCAAGCGCGTTGATCTGAAATCAGGCGGTTATCTGATCATCGATCAGACTGAAGCGCTGACCACCGTGGATGTGAATACCGGTGGCTTTGTCGGCGTGCGCAACTTTGACGACACGATATTCAAGACTAACCTGGAGGCCACTCAGGTCATCGCGCGTCAGCTGCGCTTGCGCAACCTGGGCGGCATTATCATCTGTGACTTTATCGACATGGATAACCTGCAACATCGCGATGCTGTCCTGGAAGAATTTAAGAAGGCGCTGGCGCGCGACCATACCCGCATCAGCGTCAACAATTTCTCGTCCCTGGGTTTGGTGGAAATGACGCGCAAGCGCACCCGCGAGAGTCTCGCGCATGTTTTGTGCGAACCCTGCCCGACCTGCAAAGGGCGAGGCGAGGTAAAAACAGCGCAAACCGTCTGTTATGAAATTTTGCGCGAAATCGTTCGCGAGGCGCGCCAGTTTGATGCGTGCGAATACCGCATCCTTGCCTCGCAGCAAGTCATCGACTTGTTCCTGGAAGAGGAATCGCAAGCGCTGGCAGGCTTATCCGACTTCATCGGCAAACCGATTTCGATGCTGGTGGAAACACAATACAATCAGGAACAATACGATGTCATCCTGATGTAAATTCCCTGGTGCCAAGGCACTCGCACTGACAAGGTTAGTCTGCTAGTATTTGTGTGCGCAATTCAACGCGCGCCATAATTAAAAATACACTCAGGGAAAAATATGTTTAAAACGAAATTAGCAATTCTCGTCGCAGCAATCGCATTTGCCGCCCCCGCTTTTGCCCACGAAAATGCCGCCCATGCGGATCATGACGCTCATGCGGCTCACCCGCACTGGTCCTATGATGGCGCTGAAGGTCCGAGCCATTGGGCTGAAATGGAAGCCGCTTTCAGCACCTGCTCCGCCGGTAAGAACCAGTCTCCGGTCAATCTGACCAATTTCACTAAAGCCGAACTGTCACCGATCAAATTCGACTACAAGGCTGAAGGCAATCAGATTCTTAACAATGGCCACACCATTCAGGTCAACTATGCTGCGGGGAGCAACATTACGCTCAGTGGGCAGACTTTTGAGCTCAAGCAATTCCATGCACATGCGCCTAGTGAAAACCAGATCAATGGGAAATACTTCCCAATGGAAGCACATTTCGTGCACGCAGATGTCAACGGCAATCTGGCTGTAGTCGCCGTGATGTTTGAAGAAGGGAAAGCCAATTCGGAACTGGAAAAGGCATGGAAATCCATGCCTCATGAAGCTGGCGAAAAGGCAGCACTCAGGGATAACGTGCTGGGGACAGCACTCATGCCGGATAACAAGGCTTACTATCGTTTTAATGGTTCACTGACCACCCCGCCGTGTTCTGAAGGTGTAACATGGCTGGTGCTGAAGCAACCGGTCACAGCGTCCAAGGAGCAAATCGAAAAGTTTACGCATATGATGCATCATCACAACAATCGTCCCGTGCAGCCTACAAATGCACGCCTGATTCTTGAGTAGATAGAATTGATGCAACTAAAAAGCCCGCTCTTTAGCGGGCTTTTTAGTTGCAGGGAAAGCTGAAAAAGAACTCACATTTTATTGTTCGTGCAGCAAGGATTCCGGGTCAATTTTGCTACCTTCAATTGAAACCACCTTATGCCGCGATTGCCCGCCCTGCCTGAGCTCGACCTGACGAGTCGGCACGTTGAACAGCCCGCCGATAAATTTCAGCAATGCCTCATTGGCACGACCATCGACGGGTGGTGCGGCCAGACGTATCTTGAGCGCATCACCGTGCAATCCATTGATTTCGCTGCGCTTCGCGCCCGGCTGCACATGCAAGGTCAGCGTGATGACATCGCCGTTGTATCGATACCATTGCACCATTAAAACAGGCTTATCGCGATGCGTTCCAGCATGCTGAGCGGCACGATCATGATCAGCTGACAAATGATCAGCAGCAGCATCGGCGTTAAATCCACGCTGCCGAGCATCGGCACGATGCGGCGCAGCGGTTGCAGAAAACGGTCGGTCACGATGGCCAGCACGGAGGCCACTTGCGTGTGCGGATTCACCCATGACAAAATGGCCTGGGCAAACACGGCACCCATCAGCAGGTACAGGCTGATCTTTAATAATTTAACTGCCGCCAACACCAGCAAGCCTGCCAGAGGAAAGAAGTGCCCGACATAGCCCTGTATCACCATCACCCCTGCCAGATAGAGCGTTTCAACCAGCAATGCGAGTAACAAGGTTGAACTATCGAACCCCCAGGCAGAAGGCACGTAACGTCGCGCGCGCAACACGATAAAATCGGTGAACACCATGACAAATTCGCCTATCGGATTGCGCATCGGTGCGCGCAACCATTGCAGGTGAAAACGCAGCAATAAAATCGCAGCAAAGGATTGCAGCACGACATCGAGCAAGAACAGCAGCGCTTCGCTCATCATGATGCGCGTCCCAATTCATCGCCCATTTCACGCGAGCGCTCGGCGGCGGCTTCAGCCGCTGCGATGATGTGCTGTGTTACCTGGTTCGCATCCATGCTCAGCAAAGCGCGTTCGGTCGTACCGTTTTTTGACGTTACGCGTGCGCGCAGCACGGCGATGTCGTCAGTGCTAGCTGCAGCGAGTTTGCTGGCGCCCAGAAAAGTCGCAACGCTCAAACGACGTGCATCGTCTGTGCTGAAACCGAGCCTGGTTGCCGCCAGCTGCAGCGCTTCGATCAGATAGAACACATAGGCCGGACCGCTGCCTGAAATGGCGGTAACCGCATCGATCATCGCCTCTTCATCCAGCCAGAGCGTCTCGCCCACTGCCGACAGAATGCTCTGCGCCTGTTCGCGTTGAACTTCATTCACCGACGGCATGGCATACATACCGGTCATGCCGCTTTGTATCAATGCGGGCGTGTTGGGCATCGCGCGCACCACCGATTGACTGCCTGCCCAGCGTGCAAGGTCTACAGCACGGATGCCGGCAGCGATGGAAATGAGCAGCTGCCCGGACAGCTGCGGAGCCAGTTGCAACGCCACTTCGCGCAACTGTTGTGGCTTGACTGCGAACACGATGACCTGACTGCCCGCGACACCCTCCGTCAGGCTGTCAACGGCACGTACTGCGAAATCGTGCTGCAGGCGTGCGCGATTATCCGAATTAATTTCCACTACGCTGATCAGCTGAGCGTTAAACCCCTGGCCCAGCAAGCCACCGATCAGGGCCGTCGCCATGTTGCCACCACCGATAAAACAAATATTCATAACCTATCCTTCCTTGTATATTCGGTTGCCGAAAATGGCGGATCCTACGCGCACCAAGGTCGCGCCCTCTTTGATTGCGGCGGCGAAATCATGCGACATGCCCATTGACAGGGTATCGAGTTGCAAGCCCTGCCGGTTCAATTGATCGAAAAGTTCGCGTACTCCTGCGAATGCTGCACGTTGAACGATTATATCTTCGCTTGGCGCGGGAATCGCCATCAATCCGCGCAATTGCAAATTAGGCAGTCGCGCAACCGCATGAGCCAGGGTGCTGACTTCATCGGGCGATACGCCGCTTTTACTGGATTCATCGCTGATGTTGACCTGCAAACACAGCTGCAATGGCGGCAGATGTTTGGGGCGCTGCGCGGATAGCCGTTCGGCGATTTTCAGTCTGCTCACGCTGTGCACCCAGGAAAAGTTTTCCGCAACCGGTCGGGTCTTGTTGCTTTGCAGCGGCCCGATGAAATGCCACTCGATTGCCAAATCCGCAAGCGATACGATTTTGTCCAGCGCCTCCTGAACGTAACTTTCGGCGAAACGATTCTGACCCACATGGAAGGCTGCGCGGATTGCGTCCTCTGCAAAAGTCTTGCTGACGGCTAACAGACTGATGTCCGTTGTCGCGCGCCCTGCCGATACCGCCGCTGCCGCCATTGCATCTCGCACAGCTTGCAAGTTGGAAGCTATTGTAGTCATAATCTGTTACCTGCTATTTCACTATGCCTTGCGGCTGTCAGCCGCCACACCAGGAACATTATAATGGATATCACCGAACTGCTTGCCTTCGGCGTCAAGAACAAAGCCTCTGACTTACATCTGTCATCCGGCCTGCCGCCGATGATACGTGTACACGGCGACATGCGCCGCATCAATTTGCCCGCTATGGAACACAAAGAAGTTCACGCGCTGATCTATGACATCATGAACGATGGGCAGCGCAAGTTCTACGAGGAAAACAAGGAGGTGGACTTCTCATTTGAGGTTCCCAATCTGGCGCGTTTTCGCGTCAACGCCTTTGTCCAGCAGCGTGGCGCGGCAGCGGTGCTGCGCACCATCCCTTCCAAGGTGCTCAGCCTGGAAGACCTCAAGTGTCCGAAAATATTCACCGACATCGCCAGCTTCCCGCGTGGACTGGTGCTGGTCACAGGGCCTACCGGTTCCGGAAAATCCACCACGCTGGCGGCGATGGTCAATTACGTCAACGAGAAGGAACAGGGCCACATTCTGACCGTTGAAGATCCGATCGAATTCGTGCACGAATCGAAGAAGTGCCTGATCAACCAGCGCGAAGTAGGCCGCGATACGCTGTCGTTCAACGCAGCATTGCGCTCTGCGCTGCGCGAAGATCCCGACGTGATTCTGGTCGGCGAAATGCGCGATCTGGAAACCATCCGGCTGGCGATGACAGCGGCGGAAACAGGCCACCTGGTGTTCGGTACGCTGCATACCAGTTCGGCGGCCAAAACGATCGACCGTATCATCGATGTGTTCCCCGCAGATGAAAAGGAAATGGTACGCGCGATGTTGTCCGAATCACTGCGCGCGGTCATCTCTCAGGCGCTGCTCAAGACCAAGGACGGGACGGGCCGGGTGGCCGCGCATGAAATCATGATGTGCACCCCGGCTATCCGCAATCTGATCCGCGAAGCTAAAGTGCCGCAAATGTATTCCGCGATTCAGACCGGGCAGAACATGGGGATGCAGACACTCGATCAATGCCTGACCAATCTGCTCAAAAGCAATATGATTACCCCGGCAGAGGCGCGCACCAAGGCGATGAACAAGGACTTGTTCCCGGGTTAAAAGCAGTCACTAGCGATTAGTCGTTCGTTATCAGAAGTAAAAACACTGAATTCAGGAGTAGTAGCATGGAAAGAGATCAGGCCACCGAGCTGATACACAACTTGTTGCGTGGCATGGCCGGCAAAAAAGCATCCGACTTGTTCATCACGGCAGGTTTTCCGCCAGCCTTCAAGGTGGATGGCAAGATGACCCCGGTTTCCAGCCAGCCGCTGTCCCATCAGCACACGCGGGAACTTGCACGCAGCATTATGAATGACCGTCAGACCGCCGAGTTTGAGGCCTCGCACGAATGTAATTTCGCGATCAGCCCGCATGGTATCGGGCGTTTTCGCGTCAACGTGTTCATGCAGCAACAACACGTCGGCATGGTCATGCGTACCATCACCACCAAGATCCCGGACCTTGACGCAATGGGTATGCCCGAGATTCTCAAGGAAATTGTGATGACCAAACGCGGCCTGGTGATTCTGGTCGGGGCGACCGGTTCGGGCAAATCCACGACGCTGGCCGGGATGCTGGGCTACCGCAACCAGAACAGCTACGGTCACATCATCACGATAGAAGACCCGGTGGAGTATGTGCATGAGCATGCTAACTGCATCGTCACGCATCGCGAAGTCGGCGTGGACACCGAATCCTGGCAGGCAGCGCTGAAAAATACATTGCGCCAGGCACCCGATGTCATCCTGATCGGTGAAATCCGCGACCGCGAAACCATGGAATATGCCGTCGCCTTTGCTGAAACAGGCCACTTGTGCATGGCCACGCTGCATGCCAACAGCGCCAATCAGGCGCTGGACCGCATCATCAACTTTTTCCCTGAAGAGCGTCGTGAACAGTTGCTGATGGACCTGTCACTGAACGTCAAAGCGCTCGTCTCGCAACGCCTGATTCCCAAAAAAGATGGTTCAGGACGAGCCGCAGCAATGGAAATCCTGCTCAACTCGCCGCTGATTTCCGATCTGATTTTCAAGGGTGATGTGCATGCCATCAAGGGCGTGATGGCCAAGTCACGTGAACTGGGCATGCAGACCTTCGACCAGGCGCTGTTCGATTTGTATGAGAGCGATAGTATCAGTTATGAGGAAGCGCTGAAGAATGCGGACTCGGTGAACGATTTACGCCTCAAAATCAAGCTGGAAAGCAAACACACTGTTGACCGTGACGTGATGAGCGGCACGCAGCATCTGCAAATGACTTAAAAGCAGGGTTCAGACCGCAAGGGTCAGATACAACAACTCAATTTTGATAATGACGATGAATCCGTCATGCCATCATTGATTCCCCATACAACTAAGGCACTAAGCCGTTGTTGTGTGATGGATTGAGCAAGCCTATCGTGTTGCGGGATGAGTGTGTTAATATTTAATTTGAATTTATATTCAACAGGTTACTTATGATTGTTCGCGGCAGGCCGTCCGGGTTAAGGTTGTTTCTGATATTTCGCGGCTCAGTGCTGCACCGAATATGGAAAGTCTTGGCGGTCAACATTGCCCTTGCCACGCTGGTGACATGGAGCCATGGCGATATTTATTCTCATAAAATCACGCTGACGGCCATTCCGTTTACGCTGATCGGCTTGCCGCTCGCGATTTTTCTCGGCTTTCGCAATAATGCCGCCTATGATCGCTACTGCGAAGGGCGCAAGCTGTGGGGGGAAATTGTTTTACAGAGCCGGAATTTTGCTCGCCAGTGCCTGACGCTGATTGAGCATGCCGAGCCGCTCAAGCCTGATTCAGGGTTGAGCGATGTGCGCGTCAGGATGATCGTCCGTACGATTGCCTTTTCTCATGCGCTGCGTCATTTGCTGCGCAACACCGATGCTGTTGCTGAACTCAAACCGCTGCTTGTACCGCACGAATGGCAGGAAATCAGCAAGGTCGCGAACATTCCGGATTATCTGATGCACCAGATGGGCGGTGATTTGCGCCTGTGTATGGATCAGAAGCGAATCGAAGGTTGTCTGGTTTCATCGATCGACATGACCATGTCGTCAATTACAGCGGCGGCTGCAGCCTGTGAACGGATCAAAAGCACGCCGATCCCTTTTTCCTATACGCTGATGCTGCACAGGACGGCCTACCTGTATTGCTTTTTGCTGCCTTTCGGTCTGGTTGATACGATAGGCTTCATGACGCCATTCGTGGTGGGCATCGTCGCTTACACGATCTTCGGGCTGGATGCGTTGGGTGATGAAATTGAAGAGCCTTTCGGTGACTCACCCAATGATCTGGCGCTGAACGCGATCTGCCGCTCGATTGAAATCAATCTGCGCGATGCGATAGGGCAAAAACATGAACTGGTGCCGCTGACCCCGGTAAATTATTGCCTGATGTAACGGGTTAAAAGGGAGATGGTGTGAAGCTGCGCGGGTCGATATTCAAGGCAGTATCTCTTAGTGTTTGTTGTGACAGCGGACTTAGCGATACCAGACGCTGAAAAGATGAGGACGTGATGCTGAAATTCAATTTCACCGTGACGACACGGAACGGGCAAAGGGTAGAGAGTATCCAGATTCACGGCAAAGATTTGTCGGATGCGGAGCGCAAGTTGCGCCAGATGTACCAGCAATGTGAAGTGACTCAATGCAAAACCATAGACACGGACAGAAAGATTTTACCGTCGGCCGATATAGAGGATGTGCTGTCGCTGATTGTTAAAGAAAGCTAAATACAGCTCGGTATGAGTGATGCTGCCACCGTGGATTTCATGATTCGCTGAAAATATCCGGCACTATTGAATAAAACCATCGGCCAGTAATTCATCGAGCAGTGCATCATAGTTCTGCGCACCGCTGCTGTTTGGTGCGTGTTCGAAGATCGTTTTATTCAGTGCCGGACTTTCCGCCAGGCTGACGTTTTCCGAAATAAGTGTCCTGCAAACATCCGCGCCGAATTCCCTTTCTGCCATCAACAACACCTCTCTCGCCATGCGCCGCCGTGAGTCAAAACGGGTCAGCAGGTAACGGCGATTAACGCGGCGCTTCAGTACCTGCTCGAGCGCGTGGAGCGTTTTTCTGATCTGGATGGCGCCTTTGAAGGACAGATGATCAGCCGAAATGGGAATGATGACGCCGTCGCTGGCAAATATTGCATTTAGCGAAAGGACGCCTATCATCGGACAGCAGTCGATTACCCAGGGCTTATTTCTTCCCTCAGTATCTTCCTGCTTTTCCGCATGCAAGCTGATGTTCAGCTTGTTAATTGCGTTGTATCCCTTACCATAGATCGCATCCACTTTGGACAACTCTGTGTGAGATGGAATAATTCTGATTCCGCTGGCCGATTGCAGGATCGTTTCGGACAACGGACGATTGCGCTGAAAGAGGCTATAAATGCTGTCATCGCCAGAACGGGCGGCGACACCCAGAATGGAGCCGAACTGAGCCTGCGGGTCAAGGTCGATCCCAACGGGCTGGCGTCCACGGCGTGCTAGTGCGGCAGCAAGATTCAGCGCCGTAGTGGTTTTTCCGACGCCACCCTTCTGGTTAAAAACAGCGATTATCGTCATGGATTATTGGCGCGCAGTGAGTTGACTTTAATATTACAGCTGCGGTCATTCTAGCAGAGTGAAGCGCCTTGCCTGTTGCATTCCTTTGATTTTATGTGATTTTGCGCAGCACGATCCCTCTGAACCAGCCGCCTGCCAGCATTGGCACATCGCTGACCAATGCCAGGCCCGGAACTTCTCTCAACACCTCTTCGAATATCACATCCATCCGGGTGGCAATGCGGCGCGAGAGCGGAGTCAGCAAGCGACGCAACGGGGCTGTTTGCCCTTGCTGCAGGAACTTGTCGAACAGAACGATGGTGCCGCCGGGTTTGAGCACTCGGGCGGCCTCTGACAAACAGCGTTGCGGCTCGGGTACGACGGCTGTAATCAGATGCAGCACGACATGATCGAAATGAGCGTCTGCAAACGGCAGCGCCATGCTGTCACCCAGCACCCAGTCCACCTGCAGGCTTGCGCCGCGCGGCCTTGCACGGGAGAGCATGGCGGCGTTAAAGTCGAGTGCGGTGTAGTGATGCAGGGCTGGTAACAGCGGAAGATCCAGCCCTGTGCCGATGCCGCTTAATAATACCCGTCCGGCCATATCGATGGGCAATGCGCGCAATGATTGTGTTCGAGCCGCACGCATCGGACGTTCGATGACCAGATCGTATACTGGTGCGATCAGGCTGTAGCTGATGCGCAACAGGGGGTTGCAGCGGTAGTCGTTATTCATTTCAGGTAGTCCAGTACGATCCCGGCAAACACCGCCGCGCCTATCCAGTTGTTGTGCAGGAAGGCCTTGAAACAGCTATTTGTCCGGCGATCCTTGATCAGGCTGTAGTGATGCAGCGCGATGCCGGATGCTGCGACTAGCCCTGCGTTATACAGCCAGCCAAGCTGCGCCATCTGGCCTGCCCATGCCAATAAGCCCAGCGTGATGGCATAGCAGCTCATCACGGCCGCAACGTCGTATTTGCCGAAATACAACGCAGAGGAATGGATGCCCAGATGCATGTCGTCATCGCGATCTACCATTGCATATTCGGTATCGTAGGCGATCGCCCAGAATGCGTTTGCAATTAAAAGGAGCCACGCGACAGGTGGTACCGTGTTCAGTTGTGCCGCGAAGGCCATCGGTATGCCGAAACCGAAAGCAATACCCAGGTAGGCCTGCGGGATGACGAAGAAGCGTTTGGTGAACGGGTAGCTGCCAGCCAGGAACACAGCCGGGACCGACATGAGTCGTGTCAGGGTGTTGAGCGGCAGAATCAGCAAGAATGAGATCGCGGTCAGCACTGCGGCCAGCCACAGTGCTTCTTTGTGCGAAATGCGTCCGCTGGTGACGGGGCGTTCGCGTGTTCTTTCGACATGAAGGTCGATGTGACGGTCGGCATAGTCGTTGATTGCACAGCCGGCTGAGCGCATCAGCACCGTGCCCAGCGTGAAAATCAGCACGATGTGCCAGCCGGGCGCACCGCTGCCTGCGATCCACACGCCCCAGAGCGTCGGCCATAGCAGCAGCAGTATGCCGATGGGGCGGTTTAAGCGGGTGAGCTGTATGTACAGCGACAAGCGTTCGGCAAAAGTCATTGTTATCAATTATCAATTATCAATTGTAGTTTCAGTATTTCCGGTAAAAATACTTCCGTTACCAGCAGCGGCGCATTATGTAAATAAAACAATGACCTGCGTGCCCATAGCAGATCAGGCGGATCAGTCAGCACGCTGGCCGCGCGCCGGTACAGCGGATGATTGCCTCGCAAGGCCTTGTAGTGTAATGGCTGGCGCAACACCTGCGGATGAGAGAACAGCAGCGCGCCCAGTGGTTTGTTTTCCAGACCCCGCAATGCCTGCCAGGCGCCGCGCAGATCGGCACAGGCGCTGTGGGCGAATACCACGGGCTGTTCGTCGGCGCACAGAAAAACTTCGCGTGACCAGGCGAGCCGCCCGGGCTTGATTTTCAGCAGGATTGATTCATCCGGCGCGATGCGCGCCAGAGAGCTCTTCACATTGAGCACGGAAAAATTAGCGCAGCGTTGCTGTATGCGTTGTGTGAGTGAGCCCGTGTCGCGCAGCCAGGGCATAAGGTCAGCGCTGGCGCCCGGTGTTGCAGTGTGCCAGTCTTTAAACATGCAGATAGTCATGCTTGTTCGCCATCCAGCGGCGCAAATAGCCGCGTGCGGCGTCAGGATAGTCGCGCAGCAATTCGTCGGCAACGATGCGCGCATGGTTCAGTAAATCTTCGTCTGCATCGATGTCGGCAAAGCGTAACATCGCCACGCCGCTCTGTCTGGCACCGAGCAGTTCGCCCGGTCCGCGCAATTGTAAGTCCTGTTGTGCGATCTCGAAGCCATCGGTGTTCTCGAAGATCACTTTCAGGCGGGTGCGTGCCAGTTCAGACAGCGGTTTCTGATACAGCAGGATGCACAGGCTTTGCGCAGCCCCCCGTCCCACCCGTCCGCGTAACTGGTGCAGCTGTGCCAGCCCCATGCGCTCACTGTGATCGATCACCATCAGGCTGGCGTTCGGCACATCCACGCCGACTTCGATGACGGTGGTCGCAACCAGCAGTTGCAACTCTGCTGCCTTAAATGAGGCCATCACGCGTACCTTTTCGCTGCTGTCCATCTTGCCGTGCACCAAGCCTACGCGCAGCTCCGGGAAGGTTTCGCAAAGCTGTTGATAGGTTTCCAGCGCACTTTGCAATTGCAGCACTTCGGATTCTTCAATCAGCGGGCACACCCAATAGGCTTGCTGTCCGGTCATGCAGGCGGCGCGCACCCGCTCAAACACCTCAAAGCGGCGCGAATCGCCGACCAGTTTGGTGATCACAGGCGTGCGTCCGGGCGGCAGTTCGTCTATCACCGATACGTCGAGGTCTGCGTAATAGCTCATTGCCAGCGTGCGTGGAATCGGCGTCGCGCTCATCATCAGCTGGTGAGGCTCGGCTGTTTTCTTGTCTGTTTTTCCGTCCACAGGCTCAGCATGAACGGATTTTTCGTTCTTGCCTTTTGCATGCAGCGCCAGACGCTGTTGTACGCCGAACTTGTGTTGTTCGTCTACGATCGCCAGCCCCAGACTGTAAAAACTGACCTGTTCCTGAAACAAGGCGTGCGTGCCGATGGCAAGCATTGTTTCACCGGAGGCCATTTTTTCGCAGGCGATGCGCTTGTCTTTTTTCTTCAGGCTGCCGGACAGCCAGACCGGCTTAATTCCAAGCGGCGTCAGCCAGTCGGATAGTTTCAGGTAATGCTGTTCGGCCAGGATTTCGGTGGGCGCCATCAGGGCGGCCTGATAGCCATTCTCGATGGCCTGCAACGCGGCCAGTGCCGCGACGATGGTCTTGCCGCTACCGACATCGCCCAGCAGCAGGCGCTGCATCGGTTGCGGTTTCGCCAGATCCTGGCTGATCTCGGTGAATACCTTTTGTTGCGCACGGGTAAGCTTGAAAGGCAGGGCTTTCAACAGCGCTTTGGTGTAATGACCTTTCGATGGCAGTGCAGGTGCGATGCGCTGGCTGCGTTCCTTGTGATGCACACGCATCGACAGTTGCTGGGCTAACAGCTCATCGAACTTGATTCGTCGCCATGAGGGGTGAGTGCGGTCTGTCAGGCCGGCAGCCGTCATATCCGGGTTGTGCAGCAGACGGATGCTTTCTATATATCCTTGTAAATGCAGTTCGTTGAGAAACTTTTCAGGCAGATAGTCAGGTGCCGGCACAGCCTCAAGCGCGTTTGCGATCAGCTTCTTCAACGTAGTCTGAGATAAACCCGCCGTAGTCGGATAGACCGGTGTCAGGCTGGTTGCCAACTGCGTCTCGTCACTCACCGCGCGGCATTTCGGATGCACCATCTCAAGTCCGTAATAACCCATGCGCACTTCGCCGATTGCGCGTATTTTTTTATCCACGGCGAGCAGTTTGATCTGGCTGGGATAAAAATTCAGAAAGCGCAGGTACAGCTCATCACCGTTGTCCTGTAAGCGGCAAACAAGGGTGCGGCGCGGCTTAAATATAATTTCTGAGTGCGTGATGACGCCCTGCACCTGCACCGTCTCCCCCAGCTCCGCGGCTGCAATCGGTACGAAATATGTCTCATCCTCGTAGCGCAACGGCAGATGCAGCAGCAGATCGGCGCGGTGGTGTATGCCCAGCTTGGCAAGCCGGGCAAGCGTAGCGGGAGAAATTTTTATGGGTGCAGTCAATTTAATACGGATACATACGTTGGAGCCGCACTCGGACACTTTTTAATGTCAAAGTTTGTGACTTAATATCAGGCAATAGGGCAATCAAGCAGCGAGTTTATGCAGGGCGAGGGATACCGATTCTGATACTTCCATCGGCATGAAAAGTTTTTCCGGATAAACGTAATCCTCACCATCCTCATCCACAATGCGGATGCAGTGCATGGCCTCGGCCTTTGAATCTGGCAGTAGCTCGTAGAGTTTTCGCACTTCCAGTGAGGCTGCATATCCTTCATTGTTCAGGCAGATGACGTATTTTTCCATGATGCACCTCAAATAAATTCTTTGATTTTCATTTCCATTTTTCCAATGCCATGCGCCTCGTACCAATGTAACTCGGCCTGTGCGCAGACGCCATCCTCCAAGATAATCGTAGCAAATCCTTTTTTCTTCTTCCAGCTACCAATGCCATAGGCTCTTTGCAACCTGCCAAGGCAACGAATGCCAGAGCCTTGTGCGATGGTCTCGACACCTGATATTTCGCCATTTATGTTGAAAAACATAGCTCAGTGTAAGCGAATTTTATTTAATAACGAATTAAAAGAAGTTAAGCCTGGATGACCAGCACGCCGTCCATTTCAATCAGAGCGCCGCGCGGCAGGGCTGCGACGCCAACCGCTGCGCGTGCAGGATAAGGTTGCTGGAAATACTGGGCCATAATTTCGTTTACTTTGGCAAAGTTTTTCAGATCGATCAGGAAAACGTTTAGTTTGACCAGGTCGTTCAAGTCGCTGTTTGCAGCAGCAGCCACCGCGCGCAGATTCTGGAATACGCGATGGATCTGTTCGTCTATACCTTCCACCATTTGCATCGTGGCGGGGTCGAGACCGATCTGCCCGGACAAATACACGGTGTCATTCACGCGTATCGCTTGCGAATAGGTGCCGATCGCAGCAGGTGCGTCAGGGGTCTGGATGAATTGCTTGCTCGCCATGTAGTTAGTCCTGTCAGTGGTTAATCGCAGGCACGGATTATAACCGACGGCGGCATGCCAACGGTTACACGGCGATCTTGAAGATGACCTTGTGCACTTGCCCAGAGCTGACCAGCGGTGCGTGCGCATCTTCAGGGAAGAAGATGCAAAAATGGTCCGGAGGCGTGGCAATCCAACTGGCTGGCGCATCATGAAAGAAACGGATGTCTTTTTCCATGCTGTGTTCGCTCACCGGATTGTAGCAATCGGCAAGCGGCTTCCAGCCCATCTCATCGACGCCATCGAGCACCAGCTGAATATCGATGTAACGTTTATGCGCCTCCAGTCTCGCCATTTCGCGCGTGCGTCCAGGTACCTGTTCAACGATGGCAAACAGATCATCGCCTGCAATAGGATAGCGCCCCGGTGCGAGGGCAAACAAGTCGGTGTTGCGCATGTAGTCAAATGCGCGGGGAAACAGCGGATGCAAACCCGCATAGCGGTTGGATTGGGAAAGGCTGGAGAGGATCATGGTTAAACTTTCTGTCGTGCAAAAGCCAGTTTATTTTCGGCCGGGGAGCATGCGGGCCAGGGTGTTGTCGCGCATGACGTAGTGATGATACAAGGCCGCAGCCGCATGCAGGCCGATCAGGTAATACCCCAGCGTGCCGACAAGCTCATGAATTTCTTTTATCTGCTTCGCCGTGTCTTTGTTTTCGGCGATCAGCGCCGGCAGTTCTAAGCCAAAGAACGGGATCGTCTTGCCACTTGCGCTCAGCAGCAGCCAGCCTGACAGCGGCATGCCTATCATCAGTGCATAGAGCGCCAGATGCATCAGTTTGGCGGAGAGATCCTGCCACTTTGCCGGTTCAGGCCGGATATGCGGTGCGGGGCCGGACAGGCGTGCGGCCAGGCGCAGCCATACCAGCGCGAAAAGCAGCATGCCGAGCATGAAGTGCCAGGTCTTCAATCCCTCGCGGATGTCGCTCCCTTTTGGGTAAAAACTGCGCAGTTCAATGCTGGCATACACGGCAATGAATAACAGCAGCATCAACCAGTGGATGCCGGCGGATAGTGACCCGTAGCGGCTTGCGGTATTTTTCCAGTTCATCGCTATCTCCTTGTTCATGCAGGTGAGTCTGTGGCGAGTGCAGCACCCTGAGTATAACGTGCCAACCCTGAGAGGATAGTGCGACTATAAAAACCTTGCGATCATCCCCTTCGATAAGTCGCCCTGCAGTGGGATCTGTACTTTATGTCCGCTGCCCGGAGCTACGGTGATGACTTCGCCCTTCACATTGCGCATCTCCGCCAGCTGGATGAGGTGGTTTCCTGCAGGATGGATGATTTCGAGCCGGTCGCCGACCTGGAACTTGTTCTTAACGTCGATCTGCGCCATACCGTTTGCGCAGGATACGATGTCGCCGACATATTGCTGGCGTGTGCTCTCCGAATGGCCGCGCATGTAGTTCTGCTGCTCGTGGGTGTGGTGGCGCTCATAAAAACCGTCTGTGTAGCCGCGATTCGCCAGTGCATCCAGCGCGCCCAGCAAGCCAAAGTTGAACGGACGACCTGCGACGGCATCGTCGATTGCCTGACGATACACCTGAGCGGTGCGCGCGACGTAGTAGATGGACTTGGTGCGTCCTTCGATCTTCAGCGAATCGATGCCGATCTTCGCCAGTTTCTCGACGTGCTCGACCGCGCGCAGGTCTTTGGAGTTCATGATGTAAGTGCCGTGCTCGTCTTCCATGACCGGCATCAGCTCATCCGGGTGATCCTGGCGAGCGATGACGTAGACACGATCGGCCATCGGATGGCGCGGCTGCGAGCCGCAGTCGGACAGTGCGGACTGGCTCAGTGCTTTGTCGAAATCGAAGTCGAGCTTTTCAATGTCGCCGGTGCCGTTTTCTTCGGCGTTGTCTATCTTGTAATCCCATCGGCACGAGTTGGTGCAGGTGCCCTGGTTGGCGTCGCGATGGTTGAAGTACCCAGACAGCAGGCAGCGACCCGAGTACGCGATGCACAGCGCGCCGTGCACGAACACTTCCAGTTCCATGTCCGGGCATTCCTGGCGAATTTCGGCGATCTCGTCCAGTGACAGCTCGCGCGACAGTATTACACGGGTCAGCCCCAGTGACTTCCAGAATTTGACCGCCGCGTAGTTGACGGTGTTGGCCTGTACGGACAGATGCACCGGCACTTCAGGCCAGCGTTCGCGAACCATCGCAATCAGCCCCGGGTCGGCCATGATCAGCGCGTCTGGGCGCATGCTGATGACAGGTTCCATGTCGGCCATGTAGGTCTTGACCTTGGCGTTGTGCGGCATCAGGTTGCTGGCGACGAACAGCTTTTTGCCCAACGCGTGTGCTTCCTGAATGCCGATCTGCAATTCTTCGAGCTTGAATTCGTTGTTGCGTGCACGCAACGAATAGCGCGGTTGTCCGGCATACACGGCGTCCGCCCCGAAGGCGTAAGCTGCGCGCATCTTGTCAAGGGAGCCTGCGGGTAATAACAGTTCAGGTGATTTCATTTGGAGCCTTGTGCAGTTGGTTCTGGATGCTTTGCGAAGTTTTCATGTGAAAGCAGGAGCTGCAGGATTATACCGGCATACGGAATAATCTATTCCACAGGCGAAGCGGGGGATTCGATGGCCCATGCTCTCGCCTGCCCGATCCGTTTTTTGTTCACACGACAGGTGAGTAATTTTGTTGCAACTATCTGATTTTAAACATGTAATCTACAATCCTAATCGCTCAACAATCGCCATGCAGGGTGCGGCCTGGTTGAGCGTGTAGAAATGCAGACCCGGCGCGCCGCCGCGCAGCAGTTTTTCGCACATGTCCGTTACCACGTCGCGGCCAAAGGCTTGCACCGATTCGTTGTCGTCGCCGAAGCCTTCCATGGTCTTGCGCATCCAGCGGGGAATCTCAGCGCCGCAGGCATCCGAAAAACGCGCCAGTTGCGAGTAGCGCACGATCGGCATGATGCCCGGTACGACGGGTGCGGTGATCCCCAATTTTTGGCATTCGTCGACGAAGTGAAAATAGCTGTTGGCGTTGTAGAAGTATTGCGTGATCGCGGAATTCGCGCCCGCATCGATCTTTCGCTTGAAATTGAGGATGTCATCGCGCGCCGATCTGGCTTGCGGGTGAAACTCCGGATAGGCTGCGACTTCCAGATGAAAATGGTCGTCGGTCTCGGCACGGATGAATTCCACCAGTTCGTTGGCATATTGGAATTCACCGGCGGTCGCCATGCCGGAGGGCAGGTCGCCGCGCAACGCGACGATGCGCCGGATGCCGGCATCCTGATAAGTCTTGAGAATCGCGCGGATGTTGTCGCGGGTGGAACCCACGCAGGACAGGTGAGGCGCCGCCTCAAAACCCTCTGCCTTGATTTGAGTGACGGTCTCCAGCGTTCTGTCGCGTGTTGAACCGCCCGCGCCAAATGTCACCGAAAAGAACTCGGGGTTGAGGGTTGCCAGCTGTCGGCGGGTGTTGGTCAGTTTTTCCACGCCTTCATCTGTCTGGGGCGGGAAGAATTCAAAGCTGATATGTGAGTTGCTCATTATTTTCTCATTAATTGTGCGGCCGCTGCAGACAGCGCCCAGGAAAACAGGCTGTACAGCAAAGCGCCCAGTATGCCATGCCAGAAACTATCGACCACGAAATCGCGCAGCACCGAACCTACAAACCAGAACAGCAGCCCGTTAATCACGAAGATGAACAGACCCAGTGTCAGCAGTGTCACCGGCAAGGTGAGCAGCAACAGCAAGGGGCGGATCAGTGCGTTTACCAGACCCAGCACGAAGGCTGCGACCAGAGCGGCTGCGAAACCGTCAACATGGATGCCTGGCACGAAATTCGCCACGGCGATCAATGCCAGCGCGTTCAATATCCAGATTATGAGCAGTTTCATCGGTATTTTTCCGCATTAATATGGCAAAAGCCGCCTCACCCGTGATTTCCAGGGAGGCGGCGATCGATTGCTTACGGCTTAGTAACGGTAGTGATCAGCCTTGTATGGGCCGTTCTTTGGTACGCCGATGTAAGCTGCCTGCTGGTCTGTCAATTCGCTCAGCTGAGCGTTGAGCGTGGTCAACTGCAAGCGTGCAACCTTCTCATCCAGATGCTTAGGCAGGGTGTATACGCCAACAGGATAGGCATCCAGGCGGGTGAACAACTCGATCTGTGCGATGGTCTGGTTGGCGAAGCTTGATGACATCACGTAGGAAGGATGGCCCGTGCCGCAACCCAGATTCACCAGACGACCTTCTGCCAGCAACAGGATGCGCTTGCCGTCAGGGAAGATCACGTGATCAACCTGTGGCTTGATGTTCTCCCAAGTGTATTGCTTCAACGAAGCGACGTCGATTTCGTTGTCGAAGTGGCCGATGTTGGAAACGATGGCCTGGTTCTTCATGCGCTTCATGTGGTCATGGGTGATCACATGGTAGTTGCCGGTGGTTGTGACGAAAATGTCGCCATGCTCACAAGCGTAATCCATCGTCACGACGCGATAACCTTCCATCGCAGCCTGCAGCGCGCAGATAGGGTCGATTTCTGTAACCCAAACCTGTGCGGACAGTGCGCGCATGGCTTGTGCAGAACCCTTGCCCACATCGCCGTAACCTACGATCACGGCGATCTTGCCCGCAATCATCACGTCAGTGGCGCGCTTGATCGCATCAACCAATGATTCACGGCAGCCATACAGGTTGTCGAACTTTGACTTGGTGACGGAATCGTTTACGTTGATTGCAGGGAATTTCAATTCGCCGCGTTCATGCATCTGGTACAGGCGGTGTACGCCGGTGGTGGTCTCTTCAGTCACGCCCATGATCGCGGCAAGACGGGTGGAATACCATGTGTTGTCGACTGCCAGCTTGGCCTTGATCGAGTTGAACAGGCAGATTTCTTCTTCAGAGCCAGGATTGTTCAACAGGGATGCGTCTTTTTCAGCGCGCGCGCCCAGATGCAGCAACAATGTTGCATCGCCGCCGTCATCCAGAATCATGTTGGACAGGCCGCCGTCTTTCCATTCAAAGATGCGATGGGTGTAGTCCCAGTATTCAGCCAGTGTTTCGCCTTTGACCGCGAAAACCGGTGTGCCGGTTGCAACGATCGCAGCGGCAGCGTGATCCTGTGTGGAATAGATGTTGCACGAAGCCCAGCGCACTTCCGCGCCCAGTGCCTTCAGTGTCTCGATCAGCACGCCGGTTTGAATGGTCATGTGCAAAGAGCCCGTGATGCGTGCGCCCTTGAGCGGCTGGGTGACTGCGAATTCGCGGCGGATGGCCATCAGGCCGGGCATTTCGATTTCGGCGATTGCCAGCTCTTTACGTCCCCATGCGGCTAAGGACATGTCGGCGACGATGTAGTCGGTGAATCCGTTTGTGACTGCGTTCATAAGTGCTCCATTCATTTATGTTGGTTAATGAATAGGTGCCGTTGATACGAAATCACTGCTCCGAGCCTGACGGGGGTGTTGAAACCCGCTGCAGCACCTCTCGGAGGGTGCGGATTATAAACGCAAAAAATATTTTTGGCAGCTGTAGTTTATCGGGGTGTGGCCGTCAGGCCGCTCCACAATTCACGAACATCGGTGATATTCCACTTGGCCGGGTCTTCGAACGAGACGATCTTGTCTTTGCAGCCGGGTTGAGCCAGTTCGATTATCTCCTGCAGAATCCGGCAATTCGATTTGGTAGAGAAAAAAACTTTAATCCTAGGAGAGAGCAGTGATTTTTCGGACTGCTCCATCACGACAGCCAGGCGGCCGGACTCCAGTCGCACAAGGGAGCCTGTCGGATAAATGCCGATGCTGCGCACAAATGCCTGGAAAATACGTTTGTCAAAATGGCCCTGGCTCCACTCAGCCATCTTGCGTATGGAATCGGCAGGCTCCCAGCCATCTTTATAGGGGCGGTTGGATGTGATCGCGTCATACACATCGCATACCGCACCCATCTTGGCGTAGAGGCTGATCTGTTCATTTGTGAGTTGTTCCGGATAGCCGCTACCATCGATTTTTTCGTGGTGATGCAGGCAGACATCCAGAGCGGTATCGCTGATGCCGCTACCGCCCAGCAATAGTTTATGGCCCTCTGAGGGGTGGTTTTTTACCGTGGCGAATTCGGCGTCGGTCAATTTTCCGGGTTTGTTGAGTATTTCGGGCGGAATCATCATTTTGCCCACGTCGTGCAGCAGACCGGCCAGTCCTGCCTGGCGAATTTGTTCATCATCCATGTCGAGCTGTTTGGCCAGCGATACCATCAGCGCACATACCGCAACCGAATGCATGTAAGTGTAGTCGTCTTTGTCTTTCAGGCGAGCTAGGCTGATCAGTGCGCCCGGATTTCGCAGCACGGAATTGGAAATTTCTTCGACGATGGGCAGGGCATCCTCTGCATTTAGTGCCTGTCCCATACGTGCTTCATGAAACATCAGGGTGACCGCTGCTTTTGATTTTGCGCAAATATTTACCGCGAGCGCGGCTTCCTGAGCGATGCTGACGCGCTGCACGGTTTTAACGGGTATGTCGGCAAGGCTTAAGGTTGATTCAACACTTAAGGCAACGGCTTCCTCGGTTTCTCCGCTGTCGACGTCCAAACCTTTGGAAGTGTCTATCCATACTAGCTTGACTTTGGTAGTCAGGAGGGTGTTCAGGTCCTTGGGGTCGTCCAGCAGAAATGACTTGCGCCAGAACGGATGATCCATCCACGAGCAGCCCAGCTCCTGGATATACATGCCCAGGCGGACCTGTTCTACAGAAATTCGTTTTGCCATGAAACACTTAGATTGTCTGGTGGAATGCGATTCTAATACAAAAAACCGCACGCGGAGAATAATCCGGGTGCGGTTGATTTTTCGGGCTTACAGCGCGACAGGTCTGGATTTGCCGTCCTGCTAACTATTGGATATTTCGAGGGGCGTAGCCTCCTCGAAATATCGATAATCTACATGCAGGGAATGTTTACAGCCCGGCATCCGCGCGAAGCGCGGCTGCTTTGTCAGTCTTTTCCCAGGTGAATTCCGGTTCTTCGCGGCCGAAGTGGCCGTAAGCAGCGGTTTTCTCATAGATAGGACGCAGCAGGTCGAGCATCAGCACGATGCCTTTAGGGCGCAAGTCGAAATGGCGCAGCACCAGTTCGGTCAGTTTGTCATCAGAAATTTTTCCTGTGCCGTAAGTGTCCACCATCACACTGGTCGGTTTCGCAACGCCGATCGCGTAGGATACCTGCACCAAGCACTTGCTGGCCAGGCCCGCAGCGACGATGTTCTTGGCCACATAACGGCCTGCATAAGCGGCCGAACGATCCACTTTGGACGGATCTTTTCCGGAGAACGCGCCGCCGCCGTGAGGGGCTGCGCCGCCGTAGGTATCAACGATAATCTTGCGCCCTGTCAGTCCGCAATCGCCTTGTGGTCCGCCGACGACGAAACGACCGGTCGGGTTGACCAGAAAGTTGATGTTACCTTTGATGAACTCTTTCGGCAGCATCGGCATGATGATGTCTTCAATTGCCGCTTCGCGAATAGCTTCCAGCGTCATGTCCGGTGCGTGTTGTGTGGACAGTACGACGGTGTCGATGGAGTGCGGCTTGCCGTCGACGTAGCGGATGGTAACTTGTGATTTTGCATCCGGACGCAACCATGGCAGGCGGCCGTCGTGGCGCAATTGAGCCTGGCGCTGCACAACCTGATGTGCCAGATAAATCGCCAGTGGCATCAGTGTGGGTGTTTCATCGCACGCGTAACCAAACATCAGGCCCTGATCGCCAGCGCCCTGATTTAAAAAGTCGTCTGATGCGCGATCCACGCCCTGAGCAATGTCAGGACTTTGCTTGTCATAGGCGACCAGTACCGCGCAACCCTTGTAGTCGATACCGTATTCGGTATTGTCATAACCGATGCGCTTGATGGTGTTGCGCGCGACCTGGATGTAATCCACATTTGCTGTGGTGGTGATTTCACCGGCCAGAACTACGAGCCCGGTGTTAGTCAGTGTTTCCGCCGCTACCCGTGCATAGGGGTCTTGCGCTAGAATTGCATCCAGAATGGCATCGGAGATTTGATCTGAAACTTTGTCCGGATGGCCTTCGGATACAGATTCGGATGTAAACAGAAATTCGCTCATGATTGTCCGCTCGATTATTGTAAATTGTAAAAAAGTGAAGCATTCTATCAAATTTCGTAAAAGCAGGTAGCATTGCCCACATGACGACCTTTTTCTTCACAATCATTTTCCGTCTGCTCTCGTCGTTGCCGCTATCCATTTTACATCGCATGGGTGTTCTGCTGGGGCGGCTGACTTATGCATTCTCAGCGCAGTATGCAGCGCGCATGCGGGAGAATCTGCAACAGGCCGGTTTTTCGCTGGATAGTGAGCTGGGACGACAGCTGTTGGCTACGAGCATTGATGAGGCGGGTAAGGGCATTCTGGAGCTGCCATGGATCTGGGGGCGACCCTACGATGAAGTGTTAGACAGCGTACTGGAATGTCGCGGGCAGGAATATTTTGACGCCGCGCGGGCGAGCGGCAAGAGCATCATCTTTTTGACCCCGCATCTGGGCTGTTTCGAGCTTGCGGGCCTTTATGTTGCCCGGTTTCTGCCGCTTACTGAGTTGTACCGCCCTCCCAGATTGGTCTGGCTGGAGGGAGTGATGCGCGGCGGTAGGGAGCGCGGTCAGGCCAAACTTGCCAAAGCGGATATAAGCGGCGTGCGGCTATTGTACAAGGCGCTCAAGCGCGGCGAGGCCATCGGCTTGTTACCTGATCAGGTGCCAAGCGGCGGGGAGGGTGAATGGGCTGATTTCTTTGGTCGTCCTGCCTACACCATGACGCTGGTGGGACGTCTGGCTGAGGCCAGTGGAGCGATCTTACTGATGGCCTGTGCTGAACGGCAGGCTCGCGGTTACATTATTCGTTTTGAGCCGCTGCAGCTTGATTTTTCCTCGTCTGTCCCGCAGCAAATCAACACCGCATTGGAGCAAATGATACGCAAGTGTCCAGCGCAATATTTGTGGAGCTATAACCGCTACAAGGTTTCGCGCGGCGTGATGCCGCCCGACGCAGTTAAGGAGTCGTAATGGGTGTTCGTCTTGGCGTTTTTATTTTGTGGCTGATTCATTTTCTGCCGTTTCGCGTCATTGTCTCCATCGGCAATGGCGTCGGTGCTTTGCTCTATCTGGTGGCAGCTGATCGTCGCCGCGTCGGCGCCATCAATGTGAAGCTGTGCTTTCCCGGCATGAGCGACACGGCGCGCCGCCAACTGCTCTGCGATCACTTCAAGATGTTCGCTCGCAGCCTCATCGAACGCAGTGTCCTGTGGTGGGACAGTGCGGAGCGTATCCGCAGCCTGATTCGTGTCGAGGGCGTCGAACATTTTGAAGCGATTAAGGGTCAGCCGGCTATTCTCCTGACCCCCCATTTTGTCGGCATGGATGCGGGCGGGCAGTGGGTCGCGCAACAGAGTGATACCGTATGCATGTATGCGAACCAGAAGAATATCTACCTGACCGGTCTGCTCCTGAAGAAGCGCGCCCGATTTGGTCATCAGCTCCTCTATTCGCGGCAGCAGGGCTTGCGCCCCATCATCAAGGGGATGCGCGCAGGCATGCCGTTCATCTATCCGCCCGATCAGGATCAGGGGGTTAAGGATGGCGTCTTTGTTCCGTTCTTCGGTGTACCTGCCGCGACCATGACTTCGGTGTCGCGCATCGCGCAGATGACGAGCGCGAAAGTCGTGCCCAGCATCACACGCGTATTGCCCGGTGGAGAAGGTTATGCGCTGACCTTCTATCCCGCTTGGGAGAATTATCCGAGTGGCGACGACGTTGCTGATGCGAGGCGTATGAACGAATTTATCGAACAGCGCATACTGGAAATGCCGGAGCAATACTTCTGGCTGCACAAGCGCTTCAAGACCAGGCCGGAAGGCGAAGAGAGATTTTATTAGCGGTATCAGGTAGCCCGTCGTTGCTACACGCTATCCGCATCAAGGAAAAAAATGAAATATAAAGACCTTCGTGATTTCATCGAGCAACTGGAAAAAATCGGTGAGATCAAACGCATCAGCCTGCCGGTTTCGACTCATCTGGAAATGACTGAAATTTGCGACCGGGTATTGCGTGCGCAAGGGCCGGCAATCCTGTTTGAGAATGTAGCGGGGCACTCGATGCCGGTGCTTGCCAACTTGTTTGGCACGCCGCGTCGTGTTGCGCTGGGTATGGGGGAAGAATCAGTCGTTGCGCTGCGCGAAGTAGGCAAGCTGCTGGCTTATCTTAAAGAGCCCGAACCGCCCAAGGGGCTGAAGGATGCGTGGGAAAAGTGGCCGGTGCTGAAACAAGTGCTGAACATGTCGCCCAAGGTATTGTCCTGCGCGCCCTGCCAGGACGTGGTTTGGGAAGGTGCGGATGTGGATTTGGGTAAGTTGCCGGTACAGCACTGCTGGCCCGGGGATGTCGCGCCGCTGATCACTTGGGGGTTGGTGGTGACCAGGGGGCCTGACAAAACGCGACAGAATCTTGGCGTCTATCGCCAGCAGGTTTTGGCGCCGAATAAAGTCATCATGCGCTGGCTGGCGCACCGCGGCGGTGCGCTTGATTTTCGCGATCATTGCCTGAAACATCCCGGCGTGCCGTTCCCGGTTGCGGTTGTGATCGGTGCCGATCCTGCCACGATATTGGGTGCGGTTACGCCGGTGCCTGACAGCTTGTCAGAATATCAGTTTGCGGGCTTGTTGAGAGGCTCCAAGACTGAGCTGGTGAAATGTATAGGCAGCGATTTGCAGGTTCCTGCATCGAGTGAAATTGTGCTCGAAGGCGTGATCCATCCAGGCGAACTTGCAATGGAAGGGCCTTACGGCGACCATACCGGCTACTACAACGAACAGGATAAATTTCCGGTATTCACGATTGAGCGTATCACGATGCGTCGCGATCCTATTTATCATTCCACCTATACCGGAAAACCACCCGATGAACCGGCAATGCTGGGCGTCGCGCTCAACGAAGTGTTCGTGCCATTGTTGCAAAAGCAATTTCCCGAAATCGTGGACTTTTATTTGCCGCCGGAAGGCTGCAGCTATCGCATGGCGATTGTGAGTATCAAGAAGCAATATGCAGGCCACGCGAAGCGGGTAATGTTTGGTATCTGGTCTTATCTTCGACAGTTCATGTACACAAAATTTATTATCGTCGTAGATGATGATATCGATATCCGCAGTTGGCAGGAAGTGATGTGGGCGATCACCACCCGCATGGATCCGGTTCGCGATACATTGCTGGTCGAGAATACGCCGATTGACTACCTCGATTTTGCCAGTCCGGTGTCAGGTCTTGGCGGCAAGATGGGACTGGATGCAACAAATAAATGGCCGGGTGAGTCGCAGCGCGAATGGGGCACGCCGATCGTGATGGACGCGGCAGTAAAGTTGCGCGTGGATGAGATGTGGAGTGAATTGGGGCTTTAGCGTTTTTCCAGCCACTCTATCAGCGCATCCTGTGCGGGCTGAGCGAATTTAGCGTTGGCGTGGTTGACGATAAATACGAGGGTCCACTGTTTGCCGCTTCTGGCATGTACGTAGCCTGCGATGGATTTAACGCCCTCCAGCGAGCCGGTCTTGAGGTGCGCATGTCCTGCGATTTCGCTCCCTTTAAAGCGTCCTTTTATAGTGCCGTCCATACCCAATATCGGCAGCGATGCTTCCAGTTCGGCAGAGTACGGGCTGGTTGAAGCATTTTGCAGTATGTCAGACAGATGTTGCGCGCTGATACGTTCTGTTCGGGATAATCCGGCGCCGTTTTCCAGAACCAGTTCAGGAAAATACAGTTGCTTTTTCTCCAGCCATTGTTGCACCGAAGCCGAGCTGCGTGCGATGCTGGCGGTGTTATGGTCAGTGGTTCCTAAGGTCAGGAAAAGCTGTCGCGCCATGACGTTGTTGCTGAATTTGTTGATGTCGCGAATAGCTTCAGACAATGGTGGCGAGAAACGGGTGGAAAAAGCGGGGAGCAAATCAGGCGCGTTACCTGTCCGTACCCTGCCATGAATTTTTCCGCCCAGTTCTTGCCATAAAGCCGTGAACACGGCATAAAAATATTCCTCAGGCGGCAGCAGGGAAAAATAGTCCTGTGTTTCGCCGCACAGAGCCGGAATGTTGCCTTCCAGCACGATCTTGTAACCTTCCAGGCGTGATTGGTAGGCATCTTCGCCTTTGCATGGCATGCTCGCTGAGGTTGTAATCTGGTTGTTCAGCTGGTATCCGTATAATTCAGGTTCCAGCAGTGCGATAGTGTGCTCACCGTTCGGCAACAAACGCAGGTGCAACGCATTGAAGTTGAGTAGCAGTGCATTTGGCACGACGTTGTATGCGCGTGCCGGCTTATTGTCAAACGCGGATGGATCGTTATTATTTTCTGCAAAAAAGCTGCTATCCAGGATCAGATCGCCTCGAATGTCGCGCAATCCGCGTTGTTTTAGTTCACGCAGCCACAACCAGAATGCCTCTATCGTCAACTTGGGGTCGCCATAGCCTTTAAAAACAATATTGCCGTCTAAAACGCCATTCGCAAGCTTGCCATCAAGATAAACTTCAGTCTTCCAGCGATACGCAGGTCCGAGTATTTCCAGTCCTGCATAGGTGGTGAGCAGCTTCATCGTTGAGGCAGGGTTCATTGTCTGTGTTGCATTGTGGCTGAGGAGCGGAAACGGTTTTCCCGTCTCACGAACCTCAATGGCGACGGCATCCGTCGGGATGTGCGCTCTGTGTAGTTCTTGCAGGACAACTTCTGGCAGCGGTGCCGCCTGAGCATTTAGCGCAAAGGCGAGCAACATGCCGGGGGCTGTGATGGAAATCAATAGGGTATTCATGTCAGCGTTTCGATGATGATTTTTGTGCGCGTGACCAGCAGCTGCATTTCATCTTCACTGATAATGTAAGGCGGCATGAAGTAAACCGTGTTGCCCATCGGGCGCAGCAGCAACTCGTGTTGCAAACCGAGGTTGAAGCAGCGCTGTGCGAAGTCCGCATGTGGTGTTTGCACCTCGAATGCCCAGATCATGCCAGTGTTGCGCCAGTTCAGCACGTCGGTCAGATCTTGCAGCGGTTGTGATATTTTATTTAAAAAGTCCGCTTTGCGGCGATTGGCGGCCAGCACGTCGTCCTGTAAGAAAATATCCAGCGTGGCCAGCGCGGCACGGCAGGCCAGCGGATTGCCCGTGTAGGAGTGCGAATGCAGAAAGCCGCGCGAGATCTGGTCGACATAAAAGGCGTGATAGATTTCGTCCGACGTCATCACGATCGATAAAGGCAGATAGCCGCCGGTGATGCCTTTGGATATGAGCAGGAAGTCGGGGCTGATGTCTCCCTGTTCGCATGCAAACATCGTCCCTGTTCTTCCCATGCCGACCGCAATCTCGTCGGCAATCAGATGCACGCCGTATTGATCGCAAAGTTGGCGCGCTCGCTTCAGATAAACCGGGTGATACATTGCCATGCCCGCTGCGCCTTGCACCAGCGGTTCGAAGATCAAGGCGGCAAGCTGTGCATGGTGTTGCTGCAGGTGGGATTCGAGCATGTCCGCGCAACGTAGCGCGTAAGATTCCCCGGTCTCACCCGCTTCAGCGTCGCGCCAGTCGGGGCTGGTGACCGTTGCCTGTTGCCGGATCAGCGGGCCGTAGGCGTCGCGAAACAGCGCGACGTCGGTTACTGACAGCGCACCCAGCGTTTCGCCGTGGTAGCTGTTCTGCAAGCAGATGAATTGTGTCTTATCGGGCTGACCGCTATTGCGCCAGTAGTGCGCGCTCATCTTGAGGGCAATTTCGGTGGCCGATGCGCCGTCAGAACCATAGAAGCAGTGCCCGAGGCCGGGAGGTGCTAATTCGCGCAGCCTTTCGGAGAGTTCGATTACCGGTTCATGGGTAAACCCGGCCAGCATCACGTGTTCCAGTTTCTCCAGTTGGTCGCGCAGTGCGGCATTGATGCGCGGATTGCTGTGGCCGAACAAATTTACCCACCATGAGCTGACCGTATCTAAATACTTGTGCCCGTCGTAGTCGTAAAGCCATGCGCCCTTGCCATGCGCGATTGGCACCAGCGGGAATGTTTCGTAATGCTTCATCTGTGAGCAGGGGTGCCAGACAGCAGACAGACTGCGTCTGATCAGGTCGGCGTTAGTTCGGGGCGTTTTTTGCATCAGTGAATCATAACGAATTTTGCAGCAGGTATGCAGGGATAAGTTTTTATAAAGCTGAATCGATCGTCAGGCCGGGATGCATTGAAATCTTGTTTTTGTAAAACGGCTGGTTACAAAGACTTGCGAACCGTTTGAAAAGAGTTTTTTGACAATATCATTGCAATGATGATGGCTTCGCTTTGAGTATTAGCCTATTTGTGGCATTCTTCGCTCCTTACGTGTGTTAAATGCAATTATTTATAACGCACTGATTTTTAAATTAAGTGCGACAGTTGGAGGATGGCAGCAATGAAATGTGTAGATGATTTCCGCCTGCGCTTAGGTAAGCGCGAATTAGTGCCGATCATGATAGGCGGTATGGGGGTGGATATTTCTACCGCCGAATTGGCTCTGGAAGCAGCGCGACTGGGCGGAGTCGGTCATATATCCGACGCAATGCTGCCGACCGTGACTGATCGCCGTTATAAGACGAAGTTCGTCAGCGAAAAGCAGAAACAGTACAAACTTAATATCATGCAGGTCGACAAGTCGATCGTGCAATTCGACTTGGCGCAGGTCGCCGAGGCGACCCGTCTGCATGTGCGCAGCACGATGGAGGCCAAGCGTGGCGACGGCATGATTTTCGTCAACTGCATGGAAAAACTCACGATGAACGCGCCGCGCGAAACGTTGCGTACGCGTATGCTGACCGCGCTGGATGAGGGTATTGACGGCATCACGCTGGCAGCCGGATTGCATCTGGGTTCGTTCGGCATGATGCAAGACCATCCGCGTTTTCGCGATGCGAAGCTGGGCATCATCGTCTCGTCGGTGCGCGCCCTGCAGTTGTTCCTGCGCAAGAATGCGAAGGTAAACCGTCTGCCCGATTACATCGTGGTGGAAGGGCCGTTGGCTGGTGGTCACCTGGGGTTCGGCATGGACTGGGCTCAATATGATCTGCGCACTATCGTCACCGAAGTGCAGCAATTTTTGAAGAACGAGCAGCTGGATATTCCGGTGATTCCCGCCGGTGGAATTTTTACCGGCAGCGATGCGGTCAGTTATCTTGAGGCCGGTTCGGCGGCCGTTCAGGTGGCGACGCGTTTTACCGTTGCAGATGAATGCGGTATTCCGAAAAAGGTGCAGCAGGAGTATTTCAAGGCCAGCGAAGAGGATATCGAAGTAAATATGATCTCGCCCACTGGCTATCCGATGCGCATGATTAAAGGCTGTCCGGCAATCGGCTCAGGCATCCGCCCCAATTGCGAAGCATTCGGTTACCTTCTCGATGGTAACGGCGGTTGCGCCTATATCGATGCCTACAATCGCGTGGTTGCGGAAAATCCTGACGAGAAGAAATATTCCGTTCAGGACAAAACGTGCCTGTGTACGCACATGCGTAATTATGATCTGTGGACCTGCGGGCACTACACCTATCGCCTGAAGGACACTACGCATCGCAATGAAGATGGCACCTATCAGGTTCTGTCCGCCGAGCATATCTTTCACGATTATCAGTTCAGCAAAGACAACAAGGTCGCGTTGCCTGCTAAAAAATAAATTTTACCTCCGCCCTTGAAATTGCAAGTCGCTATCCCCATTGTTAGCGCTTGCGGGTGGAGCCGTTTCACCTCTGCATTTAATTCAACCCATTGGAGATATAAATATGAAGATTCGTCCTTTGAACGATCGCGTCATCGTCAAGCGTATGGAAGAAGAGCGTAAAACCGCTTCTGGTATCGTGATTCCAGATGCGGCTACCGAAAAGCCGGATCAAGGCGAAATCATCGCCGTGGGCAATGGTAAAGTTGGCGATGACGGCAAGTTGCAAGCGATGACCGTTAAAGTGGGCGACCGCGTGTTGTTCGGCAAGTATGCGGGTCAGGCTTTCAAGATGGACGGTCAGGAATACATGACCATGCGCGAAGATGACATCATTGGCGTAGTCGAAGCCTAAATCTTTCGTTCCCGCCTAGGCGGAAAGCAATTTTGATTGCTGGATTCCGGGTCAGGCCCGGGATGACGTACACAACCAACTGAGGAGTACAAAACATGGCAGCTAAAGACGTAAAATTCCACGACGCAGCACGCAGCAAGATGGTAATTGGCGTGAATATCCTGGCAGACGCAGTTAAAGTAACGCTGGGTCCAAAAGGCCGTAACGTCGTGTTGGATCGTTCATACGGTTCCCCTACTATCACTAAAGATGGTGTATCTGTCGCTAAAGAAATCGAACTGAAAGACAAGTTCGAAAACATGGGCGCGCAAATGGTTAAGGAAGTTGCTTCCAAGACCTCAGATGTAGCCGGTGACGGTACAACGACTGCGACTGTATTGGCGCAATCGATTGTCATGGAAGGCATGAAGTTTGTTGCTGCCGGCATGAACCCGATGGACTTGAAGCGCGGTATCGACCAGGCGGTTATCGCTGCGGTTGCCGAGCTGAAGAAGTTGTCCAAGCCATGTACTACCAGCAAGGAAATCGCTCAGGTTGGCAGTATTTCAGCCAACTCTGACACCGTGATCGGCGAAAAAATCGCTGCTGCGATGGAAAAAGTCGGCAAAGAAGGCGTGATTACCATTGAAGATGGCACCGGCCTGGAAGACGAGCTGGACATCGTTGAAGGTATGCAGTTTGATCGCGGCTATCTGTCACCGTACTTCATCAACAACCAGGATCGTCAGCTGGCTTTGATGGAAAATCCGTACATCTTGTTGCATGACAAGAAGGTATCCAATATCCGCGACCTGCTGCCTATCCTGGAGCAAGTTGCCAAGGCCGGCCGTCCATTGCTGATCATCGCTGAAGATGTAGACGGCGAAGCGCTGGCAACTCTGGTGGTGAACAACATTCGCGGCATTTTGAAGACAGTTGCTGTCAAGGCGCCTGGTTTCGGTGACCGTCGCAAGGCCATGCTGGAAGACATCGCGATTTTGACCGGCGGTACGGTCATCGCTGAAGAAGTCGGCCTGACACTGGAAAAAGCAACGTTGGAAGAACTGGGTCAAGCCAAGCGTATCGAAGTCGGCAAAGACAACAGCATTATCATCGACGGTCATGGCAAAGAAGAAGCGATCAAGGCGCGTATCGGCCAGATCAACAAGCAGGCTGAAGAGTCGACCAGCGACTACGACAAAGAAAAGCTGCAAGAACGCAAAGCCAAGCTGGCTGGCGGCGTTGCAGTGATTAAGGTCGGTGCTGCAACTGAAGTCGAAATGAAGGAAAAGAAGGCGCGCGTGGAAGATGCATTGCACGCAACCCGTGCAGCTGTTGAAGAAGGCATTGTCCCTGGCGGCGGCGTGGCACTGCTGCGTGCAAAGGTTGCTGTCTCCGGTCTGAAGGGCGACAATCACGATCAGGATGCAGGTATCACGATCGTATTGCGTGCCATGGAAGCGCCATTGCGCGCTATCGTGCAAAATGCCGGTGACGAGCCATCTGTTGTCGTCAATAAAGTATCGGAAGGCTCAGGCAGCTTCGGTTACAACGCAGCTACCAGCGAATATGGCGACATGCTGGCGATGGGCGTGGTTGATCCAACCAAGGTAACACGCGTTGCATTGCAAAATGCAGCCTCTATCGCCGGTCTGATGCTGACGACTGCATGCATGGTTGCTGAACTGCCGGAAGATAAGGCAGCTGCAGGCGGCATGGGCGGCATGGAAGGCATGATGTAATCCGATTCGGCTCGTATTTAGCTGATCTTGCAAACCCCGCTCACGCGGGGTTTGTCATTTGTGTTGCAGTACTTTAAAAAGTGGGTATAATGCGCACCTCGCAACGGTATTAGAGAAGCAGGAAGCCTGCGAGAATGTTTAAAATGGCCTGATAGCTCAGTCGGTAGAGCAGAGGATTGAAAATCCTTGTGTCGGTGGTTCGATTCCGCCTCGGGCCACCAAATTTAGCGTGTGATAGCACGCAAGATTAATCAGGTGGTTCTGATTGATTAATTTAAGGCTTGCCAAATCTTGGTGAGCCTTTTTGCATTGTGGTGTAAAAAATGATTCAGACATCAGAAGAAATCCGTACCAGCGAAGCCCCTGTGAGCGCTGATGGCGTCGTGCGCGAAGTCAAACGCCGCCGCACCTTTGCGATCATCTCCCACCCGGATGCGGGTAAGACGACGCTCACCGAAAAATTGCTGCTGTTTGGTGGCGCGATTCAGATGGCAGGTACCGTAAAGGCCAGGAAGAGCGGCCGTCATGCGACATCCGACTGGCTGGAGATCGAGAAGCAGCGCGGTATTTCCGTCGCAAGCTCAGTGATGCAGTTCACCTACGATGATTGCGTGATCAATCTGCTGGATACGCCGGGTCACCAGGACTTTTCCGAAGACACCTATCGCGTGCTGACCGCCGTGGATGCGGCCGTGATGGTCGTGGATGCGGCCAAGGGTGTGGAAGAGCAGACTATCAAGCTGCTGGAAGTATGCCGCCTGCGCAACACGCCGATCATCACCTTCATCAACAAGATGGACCGCGAAGTGCGCGAGCCGCTCGAAGTGCTCGATGAGATCGAATCCGTCCTTAAAATAAAGTGCGCGCCGGTAACCTGGCCGATCGGTATGGGCAAGCGTTTTCAGGGCGTGTACCACCTGCTGAACGACCAGGTGCTGCGCTTTTTACCGGGCGAAGCCAAGGCCGGGCAGGAAGTCGAAATCCTGCAAGGCGCCGAGATCGACCAGCTCGCGAAACAGTGTCCGAGCGAGATGCAGACGATGCGCGACGAGACCGAGTTGGTCATGGGGGCGGGCGCCTCATTTGATCTGGAAGAATTTCTGCGCGGCCAGCAGTCGCCGGTGTTCTTCGGTTCAGGGGTGAACAACTTCGGCGTGCGTGAAATTTTGCGCGCACTGGTGGACTGGGCGCCGGCACCGTTGCCGCGCGCGACCGATGTGCGGCTGGTTTTGCCCACCGAACCTGCCTTCACAGGCTTTGTGTTCAAGATTCAGGCCAATATGGATCCTAACCACCGCGACCGCATCGCCTTTTTGCGCGTGTGTTCAGGTCGTTACACGTCGGGCATGAAGGTCAAGCACCGGCGTACCGGCAAAGAGATGAAGCTGGCCAATGCGGTGACGTTCATGGCAAATGAACGCACGCGGATGGACGAGGCGTATGCGGGCGACATCATCGGCATACACAACCACGGCCAGTTGCAGATCGGCGATGTGCTGACTGAAGGCGAGGCACTCACGTTCAAGGGTATCCCGTACTTTGCGCCAGAGCTGTTCAGCCGCGCTCGCCTGCGTGACCCGATGAAAGCCAAGCAATTGCAAAAAGGCTTGCGTCAGCTGGGTGAAGAGGGAGCGGTTCAGGTATTCGAACCTTTGATCGATACCAGCAACCCGTTGATCGGTGCGGTTGGTCAGTTGCAGTTCGAGGTGGTCGAACACCGCCTGAAAGCCGAATACGGCGTGGATGCGGTGTTCGAGCGCGCCGGGATTCACACCGCGCGCTGGGTGACCAGTCCGGATGCGAATCACCTTGTCGAATTCATCAAGGCTAACCAGAGTCGACTGGCCAAGGATGTGGACGGCAATTATGCCTATCTCGCCGACAGCGGAGTGAACTTGCGTCTGGCTCAGGAACGCTGGCCGAAGGTGCAGTTTCACGCGACACGCGAGCACGGGCAGCAGCTGAGCTGATTGTTCAGGCGGGAGGGTGTCCTGCGTCACGGATGTCCTTCCTCTGTCAGGTTTGCACGAAATTATCAGCCTCCGCTCACAGCGGGCAGGGTATTCGTTTCAATTCGCCGGAATCAGTCCTGTGGTCAGAAATCGCGCGCTCTGTCCGGTCTTGGCGATCAGGCCGGTGAAGTGTTGTGTTGTTGTGGCGGGTCTATAATGCACACGATACTTCATGCGAGGTGCTACCTTGAGCGCAATCCATTCCTCCCAGCTACCTTTTTTTGCCGCGCATGCGCCGTTCGACCGGATGGAGATGGCGCATCTGTTGTGGATGCTCGAACGCATGCAGCTCGGCTACTATGCAAAAAATGAGGTGATAATCTCTCCAGAACAGGGGATGGCTGAGCGTTTCCTGGTCATCAAGCAGGGGGTCGTGCAAGGCGAGCAAAGCGTCGCCGAAGCCAGTGAGACGGATGCCTGGCTGGAGCTCGTGGAGGGTGAATGTTTTCCGCTCGGTGCGCTGCTGGCGCACAGGCCGGTGGCGAGCGTCTACCGCTCGGTTATGGACACCTTTTGCTATGAATTGCCGCTCGCGGATTTCGATACGCTGCTGGGCCTGAGCGCGCCGTTCCGGGATTTTTGTACGCGGCGTATCGCCAATCTGCTCGAACACTCCAAAGAAGTCATTCAGGCGCAGTACACCCAGTCCAGCAGTGAGCTGCAATCACTGACCAGTCCGTTGTCTGCCGTTATCCGGGGGCTTCCTGTCACCTGCGCACCGCAAACGACGGTGCGTGAGGTGCTCTCGCGTATGCATGAGGCGCGTATTGGCTCGATGATCGCGGTAGATAGCGAAGGGCGTCCGCTGGGTATCCTGACGCTGCCTGATGTGCTGGAGCGCATCGCGCTGCCGCAGATTGATCTTGAACAACCGGTGATCGGTATTATGACCACCCGGCTGACATTCCTGCCGCCGCACTCACTGGCTTATGAGGCAGCGCTGACCATGGCCAAACAGGGATTTCGCCATGTGCTGGTGGTCGAAAATGAGCGGCTGGTCGGCCTGGTGTCGGAAAAAGATCTGTTCGCCCTGCAGCGGGTAGGCCTGCGTCAGATCGGGTCTGCGATACGCCACGCCAAAAATATCGGGGAGTTGCAACAGTCCGCCCGCGACATACGTCGCATGGCGCACAACATGATGGCGCAAGGGGTGGCGGCTGAGCAGCTGACGCAGTTCATTTCCACCTTCAACGACCTGCTCACCGCGCGCGTGGTAGAGCTGGAGTACGCCTCAGGCGGTGTTGGTGTGATGGCAGAGCATCTGTGCTGGATGGCACTGGGCTCGGAGGGCCGTTTCGAGCAGACTTTGAGCACCGATCAGGATAACGCGCTGATCTTCACGGTGCCCGATGGCATGACGGCTGACGGGGTGCGCGAGCTGATGCTGCCGGTTGCGCGTCGCATCAACGATGCGCTGGCTCTGTGCGGCTTCCCGCTGTGTCGTGGCAACGTGATGGCATCGAACCCGCAATGGTGTCTGTCGCAGGATGAATGGCGGCGCAAGTTTTCCGACTGGATCAGCAATGGCACGCCCGAGGCGCTGCTGCATGCCTCGATTTTTTTCGACTTCAGATCGGTGTACGGCGCACATGCGCTGACTGAGGAATTGCGCCTGTGGCTGTCCAGGGTCGCAGCAGACAACACGCGTTTTTTGCACCAGATGGCGCAAAATGCGCTGAGCATCCGGCCCCCGTTGGGGCTGGTGCGCGATTTTGTGGTGGGTAGTGAACATACGCTCGACCTCAAGATCAACGGTATCACCCCATTTGTGGATGCAGCGCGCATCTTCAGTCTGGCGGCTGGTGTGACGCATACCAGTACCGTCCAGCGTCTGCGCGCCAGTGCAACCCGATTGAAAATTCATATGTCAGAAGTCGATGCATGGATTGACGCTTTTCTGTTTATTCAGGTGCTGCGCATGCGTCATCACGATGAGGGGCAGGTGCTGGGATTATGCGACGACAAGCTCGATAACTTCATCAACCCGGAGGCGCTGCACGAACTGGACCGGCGCATCCTGAAGGAGGCATTTCGCCAAGCACGCAAACTGCAGGCGCGCCTCGCGCTGGAGTATCACCTGTGAGACCTGATGTGAAACTCGCGCAGCGAGTCATTGCCCCTCTCGCTCACTGGGAGAGGGCCGGGGAGATAATCAGCCACTTGGTTGGCGTTTTTTGGCTACTTAGTGGGATGGCTAGTCGTTCCATCAGGGAAGCGAACATGTCAGATTCCAATGCGATGACTCGCCATGTTCGCTAGGCTGACCCGCTGGTTCGGCCGCAGTCCGCAGTTGACGACAGAACAGCGGCGGCGGCTGGAGCGCTGGATGGCCTTGCCGCGTGCGGCGCTCAGCCTGCCAGTGAATGGTTCGCGCTGTGTAGTGGTGGACGTGGAGACCAGCGGTCTGAATTTGTGGGAAGACCGCCTGATTTCCATCGGAGCGGTGGCGGTGGTGAACGGCAAGATCGATCTGGGCGACAGCTTTTACGTGGTGCTGCAACAGTCGGCGGCAAGCGGCAAGGAAAACATACTGCTGCACGGCATCGGCAGTGGTGCGCAGACAGAAGGCGTGCCTGCGGCTGATGCGCTGCTGGACTTTCTCGACTACCTGCAGCGTGACCCGCTGATCGCTTTTCATGTCACCTTTGATCAGACTATGATCCGGCGCGCGATGCGATCCTTTCTCGGATTTTCATTCAGGCATTTCTGGTCGGATATGGCCTATGTCATGCCTGCTCTGAATCCTGCTCTGGCCGCGCGTTTCCGTTCTCTGGACGACTGGATCGGTCATTTTGAGATACACAATGAGGCGCGCCACAATGCGCTGGCAGACGCGCTGGTCACCGCGCAACTGTTTCAGGTCGGACAGGCGCAGGCGAAAAAAAATAATATTACCGATTTTGCCGGGTTGCGCGATCTGGAAAAGGCGCAGCGCTGGGTGAGCAGCGTAAGCTGAACTGATGTCCCCGGGGCGTAAGCCCACACTGACTCTGTGGGCTCCATAAGCATTGCATAATAAACGGCCTTCACGTAATCTCACTCCTGTTGTGAGAGTCGCGTCGGGAAATCTTCGCTTAACTTATTGATTATATTCAGGAAAATAATATGACTAATCCTAATATTAATTGGGCGGCTATTGATGCCAACCCGAAATTCCAGGCTTTGCATCGCAAGAAAACATTTTTCTTGTGGGGCCTGATGATCTTTTCCACTGTTTATTACTTCCTTTTGCCGATAGGCGCAGCGTATTTTCAGGAACTGTTCAAAATGAAGGTGTGGGGCGTGGTCAACTTTGGCCTGCTGTTCGCACTGTCCGAGTTTGTCGTCGCCTGGGTGATCGCCTTCGTGTATTCGAGGAAGGCCAACGCCGAGTTCGATGCGATGGCTCAGGAAATTATCAACGAAACACAGGGAGCATGAGCATGACAAGACTCAATAAGAGTGTTTTATCTGTTGCCGCCCTGTGCAGCAGCGGTGCAGCCTTTGCGGGTTCGGGAGCGGTTGCCGACGAGTTCAAGTGGATGACCTTCACCGTGTTCGGCGTAATCATCGCCATTACGATGGCGATCACGTTCTGGGCTGCGCGTACCACACACACCACCTCCGAGTTCTACGCGGCGGGTCGTTCGGTTTCCGGTATTCAGAACGGCTGGGCGATTGCGGGCGACTATTTGTCCGCCGCCTCGTTTCTGGGTATTGCAGGACTGATCTCGCTGTATGGTTACGATGGCTTCATGTATTCGGTGGGCTGGCTGGTCGCTTATATCACCGTGCTGCTGGTGATCGCCGAGCCTTGCCGTAACATCGGCAAGTACACGATGGGCGATATCCTGGCTTTCCGTAATGATCCGAAGAAGACCAAGGTTGTCGCGGCATTGTCCACGATTACCGTGTCGACCTTCTACCTGACCGCGCAAATGGTCGGCGGCGGCGTGCTGATCAAGACGCTGATCGGTATCGACTACGAAATCTCGGTGATCGGTGTCGGCGTGCTGATGCTGGCCTACGTGGTGTTCGGCGGCATGAAGGCGACGACCTGGGTGCAAATCACCAAGGCAGTGTTGCTGGTAATCGCATCGCTGATTCTGGTCTTTCTGGTCTGGTCGCCTTATGGCTTCAGCCTGCCAGCGTATCTTCAGGCCGTAGTGGGCGATGACAAGGTCATCGCACAAGTCGCCAAGCTGCTGGGTGATTCTGCCGCAGGGATGTCCAAGGAAGAACTCGGTCAGCGTTTCCTGGAGCCGGGTCTGTTTCTGAAGAACCCGATCGACCAGATTTCACTGGGTCTGGCGCTGGTGCTGGGTACGGCCGGTATGCCGCATATTCTGATGCGCTTCTTCACCGTCCCGACAGCACAGGCAGCACGTGTGTCGGTGATCTGGGCGATGGGCATTATCGGCGGTTTCTACGTGCTGACCCTGTTCCTGGGTACCGGCGCTGCGATGCTGGTGGGTTCTGCGAAGATCGCTTCGGTCGATGCAGGCGGCAATATGGCAGGTCCGTTGCTTGCGCAATTTTTGGGCGGTGGCGAAAATTCGCTGCTGGGTAACTTCTTCCTGGCCTTTGTGGCAGCCGTAGCCTTCGCGACGATCGTAGCGGTGGTGGCCGGCCTAGTATTGGCAGCCGCTTCCGCGATGGCGCATGACATCTACGTCGGCGTGATCCGTGGCGAAAAAGCCACACCGAAAGAGCAGGTTGTTGCAGCACGCGTCTCTTCCGTTATCGTCGGTATCATCGCGATCACAGTCGGTATCCTGGCCAAGGGTCAGAACGTGGCTCATCTGGTCGCGCTGGCCTTTGCGGTTGCGGCATCGAGCAATTTGCCGGCCGTGTTCCTGACGCTGTACTGGAAGAAGTGCAACACTACCGGCATCATCCTCGGTATGGTGGTCGGTTCACTGACTGCAATTGGTCTTGTGATGATCTCACCTAACATGACCTATCCGAAGGCGGTGATCGCTTCGGCCAAAAAGGTTATCGAAGGCGAGCCGATGCAGGCTGCCAAAGATGCAAAACCAGCCGTTGCCGCGTCGAGCTTTGCGTGTGAGCTGTTCGCGCTGGATGGGTGTGTCGCATCTGCACCTGCCAAACCAGCAACGCTGGAAAAGCCGGCCAAGCCGGCTGCCAGCGACAAGCTTGCCGCGCTGAACGCAAAAGTCCCGGCGCTGGAAGCATCGCTGGCGGCGGCCGATCCGGCAGCTTTGAAGGCTGCGCAGGATGATCTGGCAAAGGTGAAGAAGGATATTGCAGCGACAGAAAAAGCCAAGACTAAGGCGGAAGACGACCTGAAGAAGTTCGAGGGGCAGACCACCAGCATCATGGGTCTGGAAAAACCTTTCTTCCTGTTGAAGAATCCGGGGCTGATTTCGATTCCGCTGGGCTTCCTGCTGGTGATTCTGGGTTCCATCTTCACGCGCGACAAGCGTGCCGAAGAAATGTGGGATGAGTTGTATGTGCGCCAGAACACCGGCATCAACGCTGAGCAGGCAACTGCCCACTAAGACGCAAGTCTGAAAAATCAAGCTCCCGGGGGTACCTCGGGAGCTTTTTTTATGGGACAGATTGGATGGCCAGATTCGGGCGGATTGCGCCCACGGGAGCGTGCGAAGCTTGGTTGCTGAAAAGGTCTGTTGAGGGGTTACGGCACGACGAAGAGTTCAGTTTTTCCCGTTTCCTGTGAGCTGAGCTTCAGGCAGGATTGAATAGCGTCAGCCAGTCTTTTTGGCGAGGCAGGTTTAACAATAAAACCGGCAGCGCCTTCTTCTTTTGCGGCGCTAACCCGGTCGGCAGTCAGCGTGGCGCTGACCATGACGACCTGCGTCGGGATACCCAATTGCTTGATGGCGCGCAAGGTGCCGATTCCGTCGAGTTCCGGCATTTCGATATCGAGGAAGACGATGTTCGGTTTGAAGACCAGAAACTTTTTCAGTGCTTCGCGACCGCTTTTTGCGGTATCGACATTCAGATAGCCATCGCGACGGGCCATGGAAACGAGCAGCGTCAACGTGATGTGGTCATCGTCGACGAACAGGATGCGAATAT
>JBBRBS010000003.1:0-43782 GCA_038205615.1 Burkholderiales bacterium
ATCGAATCGCGTTATGCTGACGTTGCCTTTGCTATGAGCAACACTTAAATGGAGAGCCGGATGCATTGAGAGGTGCAAGTCCGGTTCGGAGAGGAGAGGCAGGGAAATAGTTCGACTACGCCCTGTCTCTTACTCTACTCCAGACGGATGAAGGCTGGTTGTATTTGGCGGCAGTAATTGATTTGTTTAGTCGTCAGGTGGTGGGCTGGAGCATGCGGTCACATATGCAGACAAGCTTGGTTGATGATGCGCTACGCATGGCGTGGTTCAGGAGAAGGCCAGAATCTGGACTGATATTTCATTCGGATCGTGGCAGTCAGTATTGCAGTCACACGTTTCAGCAAACACTGGCTGACTGCGGAATGCAAAGTTCGATGAGCCGCAAAGGAAACTGCTGGGACAATGCTCCGACAGAAAGCTTGCGGGGATCGTTGAAAGTAGGACGGTTGTACGGTATGCGTTTTGCGACAAGACGTCAGGCGATGGACGAAGTGATCGACTGGTTGATGTATTACAACCACCGAAGGCGCCACTCAACGCTGGGCTACCTCAGTCCAATGCAATTCGAGAAAAACTGGTTTGCGGCACAGTTGCGGGATGCCGCATAATGAATGGGCTAAGAGGTACGGAATACAGGGGCAAGGTCAATAAGTCGGATCAGATACGTGGCTTTGGCGAGGAATGACTATGTATGCCGTGATAAACTGCGCCCCGGGTTGGGTGGGTGGCCAGCTATATCGTATGAACAGCAGGAAAAAAGGGGGCTAGGATGGCTAGAGATTTTGGTGCAAAGGGTGAAGAGGACGTGGTGGATGTTTACGGTAGGATTTTTCCCAGTTATTCACGGTCGGAAATACACCCCGCGATCTCAAAAGTTTTAAAGGGGATGCCAAGAGGTAGTTTGCTAGACTTTCCGGCCGGTACCGGGAGTCTTGCCTGGCGTCTGCAAAGCGAAGGATTCGACGTAACAGCTGCAGATATTGCGCCGGAAGCCTTTAAAAATACAGAAATTGAAATTCTACGCGCTGATTTGAATGGTACATTTCCATTTGAGCAAAGCAGGTTTGATTATGCCTGCTTTGTTGAAGGACCTGAACATGTTGAGAATGTGTTTAAATGTTTACGTGAATTCGCGCGCGTGTTAAAACCGGGCGGAACCTTGGTGGTTTCACTTCCGAACTATTCGAACCTGCAAAATCGAATAAAACAATTGCTCAATGGTGTCATTGAGCCGGTGGTTTCATATGAATCCTTAAAGTCTGATTACGTCGGCAACGAGTTTATGATTCATATCAATCGTCTTCCCTATCCTATGATGCGTATGGCACTTGAATTTGCGGGTTTCAAGATTGAAAGCGTTCATGAAGATCGTGCCAAGAAAAAACAACGGCTATTATGGCCTCTTGCTTGGGCAATTCAGATGCTCACATTGCTCAGGGGACAGAAGGCGCAGAACAAATACTGGATGAAGGATAACAATGCTACAGAAGTGTTGATGGGTGGAAATACACTCATATTAGTAGCGATACTTAAACATAAATAGGCGCTGTATAAAATTGAAATTGCTTCATGTAGTGCGTTATTACGGCCCGGTCGGCGGGATGGAGCGTTATGTCTGGGAAACTACACGCGAACTCGCGAAACGCGGTCATCAAGTGCAAGTGGTATGCGAATGTTGTCTTGCTGAAAAACCTCACGGTATAGAGGTGCATGAGCTGGGGAAAATGTTTTACCGTCCACGCTGGATTTATTACTTGCGTTTTAGTCATCGTGTGAAGAAGTGGCTGGAAACGCATCCGCAGCCTGGTTGGTTGATCCATAGCCATGAGCGTATCGGCGTGCACCATGCCAGCACTTTTCACGGTCCTCCGTTCGCTTCCGTGCGCGACAAACCCTGGTGGAAAAAAATTTCGATACGCGTGGTGATGCAGCTCTATATGGAGCGCCGTGAGTTACGCGTAGCGCAGCGCATCGTGCCGAATTCCGAAATTATTTCACGCCAGTTGGCACATTATTATCCGGAATATGCGAACAAGCTCACGCGGCCTGTTGTACCTGGTGTCTTTCCATGCTCTGTGCGAGTTATGCGCAGCGTGCCGAAAACGGGCGGTGTCATCGGTTTCGTAGGTAAAGAGTGGAAGCGCAAAGGATTGCACTTGGCAGTAGAAATCGTTGCCGCATTGAGTCGCACTCGCCCTGATTTGCAATTCTGTGTGATGGGTCCAGCTGCTGTCGATGTGCAGCATTTATTTACAGGTTGGCAAGGTGGATACAAATTAATTGGCTTGAGCAATCAAGTTGACTATACAGAGTTTGATGTATTGTTACACACCGCGAAAGCGGAGCCTTACGGCATGGTTATTTCCGAAGCGATGGCAGCAGCTGTGCCCGTGGTAATTTCTGATAAGTGCGGAGCAGCCGCGCAGGTAAATGCTGAGGCGGGCGAGGTCGTGCCTCTTGATGGGCCAGTGCAGCAGTGGGTTGACGCAGTCGTAAGGCAACTGGATCGAACGGAACAGCCGCCTACTTTCGTACGTGGTTGGGATGTTGTTGCTCACGAATACGAACAAATTTATTTGACTATATCCGTGTAGTTGGCGGATCGTCGTCATGCTCAGTAGACAAATCAGCACGAGTTAATCCGAATAAGGACAATCACTATGTTTAGCATCGTCATACCAAGCTGGAACAACCTGGCTTATCTCAAACTCTGCGTTGAGAGCCTGAAAAAGCATTCTCAATTTGAACACGAGATTCTGGTACACCTGAACGATGGTTCGGATGGATCGCTGGAGTGGGTCAAGTCTCAGGGCATCAAATACACGCAATCCGACAAAAACGTCGGCGTTTGCCTGTCGGTGAATCATCTGGTGGCAAAGGCAAGTCACGATTGGGTGTTGTACATGAATGATGACATGGTTGCCGCACCCGGATGGGATACTGCATTCATTGATGCCATCGCATCAGTGGATAGCGATCTCGTTATGCTCTTCGGTACGCTGATTCAACCGGAAATCGGCAAGAATGCCAATATGATCAAGCAAAACTTTGGCGAGACACCTGAAGCCTTCGATGAGGCGCATTTTCTCGCACAGTACAGGATGGATAACAGAGGGGACAGAGAGGGCTCTGCCTCTCAGCCCACGCTGGTGCATCGAAAATGGTGGAGCATGTTGGGTGGCTATAGTCTTGAGTATAGCCCAGGCATGAGCTCAGATGACGATCTGCTGATGAAATTCTGGGTAGCTGGCTGCCGCACTTACCGCATTATAGGTGCGAGTCGCTTCTATCATTTTGGCTGCAAGAGTACTGGCCGTATCAAGCACAATCTCGGCGGGCGCATTTTCGTGATGAAGTGGGGTGTTACTCAGATCGAATTTCACCGACTTTACATGCCATCGCTCAGAAAGCCAGATGGTGGCAAAACCGCAAACAATCCGTACAATTTTGTGCGAGGTTCATGGTTGGGTAAGTTAAGACGTGTGGGCTATGCACTGCGCTTTAATTATCCGCTGGAGGACATTGAGGCTTGGGACCCAATGCCCGGTTGTGGGCGTTGGGAGGAGGGCGGGCCCAAGTAATTTAGGCATCCGCCTTTTCATGGTGTGTTGCTGCGGCCAGCAATATTGCCAGCGTGAGACTGTAAAACGACACGAGCATTTTGATGTTGAAGGTCTCGACTGTCAGGCCAAAAATGAAAAAACCAAGCGTCAGGCATACTCCCATCATCCCGGCCGTTCGCTTGGTATTGGAGCTGGATTTTACCGATTTCATAAAGATGAAAAACGGGACGAAATAAATCGACAGGATCGATAGCAGCCCAAGTATCCCCAGTCCGACCAGATTGGCCAGTATCTGGCTATGTACTTCTCCCCTTCCCAGCTGAGCCGCTTCTACTGTGATGAATCCGGATTGGCTGAGCGCTGTCATCGAATTTGCGAAACCCTCTGGCCCCACGCCAAATACGGGGTTGTTGCCGTACAGATAGAGTGCGGCCTTCCAGAGTTGCAATCGTTGTCCGACCGAGGTATCTGCCTGACCATTTGAGAAAGCAGCCAGGTCTAAAAAGATCCGATCGATTCGTTGTTGAACGATATCGACAAAAAAGTAACTGGCAATGAGTGTGATCAGCAATAACGGGAACGCATAGGATAATTTGATGCTGCCGCGTTTTTTGTTTTGCATAACTAGCCATACTACTAACAAAATCGGGATAGCCAGCCATCCCCCTCGGGATTGGGAGATGATGGAAACATATATTCCCGCCAGGCAGCCGAACGTTTTTAGAGTAACGATTGAAGTGCTGTCCCGACTTAGCCAATTGATTGAAAACAGCGAAAGAAACCCAAGCATCAAGGCAAGATCGCCAAAATAGATCGGGTGTAAAAATGCAGTTGATGCCCGATCAGTAGCAACATAGTGACCGGGCATCAGTAATCCCACCAGAAATGCCAAAATTGCGCCTAGCGGTAGTCCGTATTGTAACCATGACAGGGTGCGTATATTGGCGTTTCTGAGCACAAGGTAAATCGGGATCGCCAGCAATAGTCGGGAGGCAGCATCGTAGTGGCGGGCGGAGAAATTTCCATTGTAAAGCTGGCTGAGAAGAATAGCTGTGATGCCCGATGACATGACCAGCATGAAAGCGATAGCGCTACCGTCTAAGTAGCGCGGACGCACCCGTCTGCTTTTTAAAATCGTGAACAAGGATAGCGCGACCAACATGAAAAATAGGGTGTTCATTCCCCCTTTTACGGTCAGCAGGAAAAGTGGATAACAGAACAACAAGATAGCGAGGATGCGTTCCATTGATGTGAGTTTGTTTGCTGGCACTTAATGATGCTCCTTCAATTCAGGATGGGCGCTGGGCGCGATGGCTTGATAGACAGCATCACCCATTAGCAAATAGCCTGTTGTTGAAAAATGCGTGTTGTTCGCGGGATATAGATCGACGGTTTTGTTATGGATAGCTTGTTGTGTCATGTGCAGAAGGTTGGGCGCAGCAAAGCGTCGTTCCGCCTCATCCCAGAACTTCTTGTTTGAATAGAGATAGGCTGTTGATTTATTTGGAATAAATACCCATATAGGCTTGATGCCGTGCAAACGTTCGTTGAGCTTGGCAACATTGTCCAGCGTATTTTCGGGGAGTTCTTCTACTCGATCGTGTACAAGGAAAAGGGCATCGTTGCATTTTTCATGGCTGAATAAATCGCATCCATGATTCACGCGAGCCATTTTGACGCCGTTTGGTAAATTCCAGCCTTTAAAGTCAGGGGCGCGACTCAATCGCTCATACTGCCAGGCCCTGATTAAGGTTTGTATCCCGACCGAGAGTTTTCCTGAATAGTCACCGTGGTTGGGATTGAAAGATGTCACCGGGGTGCCGCGCGGCATATCGGCGTAAATGCTGGGATGGAATTGCATTTGTTTGCATGCGACAGATCTTGCAACTCCATCGGCAATATTACGTTCCACTGATTCAAACACAATGTATTTGCCATTGAATCCTTGCTCGCGCACCCACGGCATGAAATCTTCGCAAATGCCGCGCACGCTGTCCCAGGATTCGGTGCGCACATGCAGCCCGGCTTTGGTCAAGACCGTCTGCCAAATGCGGCCGTCTGAGAAGCTGTCGCCAATCACCAGTACGTCTGCTTCACGCCATGAGGATTGATGCATGAGCGTTGTGTCAATGACGGGTTGCGCTTTAGACCAGCCGAACATCGACTCGGGCAACATGGCCATCCGCGTTAATTCTGCCTGAAAAGTTGCCAATGGCAGAAAGTAGAATCCCACTGCACCGTAGAGCGCCATGATCGAAAACACGAGGAGGGAAAAAAGCTTGGCGTATTTCATGGCTCAGAACTGGAAGTAGAGGAAAGGGCTGTAGCTGCCGAACTGGTCTATGGCGAGGTACATGAAGTACACCACGACCAGCGCTTGTGCCAGCGCTAGGATGATGCTGCCCTTGATAAATTTGAGTTTGCCGGAGTTTGGTAGCAGCCAGACCCAGGCCAAAGACAAGACCAGCAATTTGGAGAGGTCGCGCCCGGAAAGATCAGTGACCAGCAGCAGTTGGCCGTGCAACACCTCGTTAAGTGAAATGGGGCGTGAATTGATGCCGAACATTGCTTCCAGCATGATTTTGGCATGCGCGATATCACTCGAACGGAATACCACCCATGCGGCAACTACCGCGATGAAGGTAAGCATGCCTCCAGTTAACGCACTTATCCAGTTGGGCACCCAGCGCAGGAAGCGTTCGGAGATAGTTCCTCGCCACAGGTGATTGATGGTCAAAAACATGCCGTGCAGTGCGCCCCAGACGACAAACGTCCATCCCGCACCGTGCCACAATCCGCCCAGCAGCATGGTTGCCGCGAGGTTAAGGTAGCGCCGCAGCTGGCCTTTGCGGTTGCCGCCCAGCGGGATATACAAGTAGTCGCGCAGGAATCGTGACAGCGTCATGTGCCAGCGCCGCCAGAAATCGATGATGCTGGTCGCTTTGTAGGGCGAGTCGAAGTTGACCGGCAGTTTAATATTGAAGAGTAGCGCAATACCTAGCGCCATGTCGGTATAGCCGGAAAAGTCAAAATAGAGTTGCAGCGTATAGGTCAGTGCGCCTGCCCAGGCTTCATAGCTGGTCGGCAATATCCCGTTTTGTACCCCGTTGAAGATGCCGTTGGCGAAGGGTGCCAGTGCGTCCGCCCCCAGCGTCTTCTTGCACAGACCCAGGGTGAAGAGCATCAGCCCTGTGGCGACATGTTCCCAGTTGATGCGATAGCTGGTGGCGTGCGCGAACTGGGGCATCATTTCCTTGTGATGCAGGATAGGCCCTGCGATCAGGTGCGGAAAGTAGGTGACGAATAGTACGTAATGGATAAAGTTGTATTCCTTGACCTTGCCCTGATAGGTATCAACCAGGAAGGCTATCTGGGTGAAGGTGAAGAACGAGATGCCCAGCGGCAGAATGATCTCGCCCAGAATCCATTGTGTACCGGCAATGCTGTTGATGCTGCCCATGAAGAAATTGGCGTATTTGTAATAACAGAGCAGCAGCAGATTGGCGGCGATCGCCACGATTAATAACCGTTTAGGGTTTACAGCTTGCGGCTGCCGGCCTCCCCGCTTTTTGTTTTCTGAATCCTGTTTCTGTGATCCTGCATCCTGCATCCTGCTTTTAGCTATCCACAACCCGAAGGCGTAGTTGCACACGATGGAGCCCAGCAGCAGGCCGATATACGCCGGATTCCAGTAGCCATAGAAGAACAGCGAGGCGAATGCCAGCCATGCTGCGGCATAAGCGTGTTTTATCTTCGCCAGCTGGAAAAATCCCAGCATGACGATAGGCAGGTAGAGAAAAATAAAGGTGTAAGAGTTAAATAGCATCAGACAATACTGTTATGTTTTAATAAATAATTGAATTTTTGTGTATTAGCGCTGTGTGTCGGCTAAGCAAGCCGTACCCCGACAAAATAAATAAACGGTATCTTTTGCTACGACGATTTTTTCGAGCAATTGATTACCCGCAACGGAGGATTCCATGGACAGTAAAAAAGCGTTATCCCATTGTGCGGGAGGGTAGTAGATCGGAGCGAGTGGCAGCCTGTCAATGTCGATTTGGCCGATGATATTCATGGAAATTGAACGGACATCGTTGACATAAAGCGGATAGCCGCGGGTTTTGTGGCCGATTTCATGAGCTGTTGCTACGTAATTTCCACCGCGATAATGGCTTTGATAATAGGGGAAGATGGCTAACGCGAACACGAACTTGAATGCGATCAGGCCTGTAAACCACCGCAATGCCAGTTGTTGCCCTGCATCGCCGCTGCGCCAGATCATGCGCGCACTGATCAGGGCGATCAAGGGATAAACTGGAACGAGATAACGGATGCCGCCTTGAGGGGCTAACCAATATGGCAAAATCGACAGCCCTGCGATGAACAACGCAGCCTGAAAATGAATGGGCCGGGATTCAGGCTGCCAAACTCGTTTACGCAACACCAAATACAAGGCAAGTAATGGCGTAGGCAACAGCCAAAGCAGTGTTTCCAGCGGATAGATAAACAGACGTTGCAGATAAGCCATACCATCCGACTCGGATAATTTACCCGCAATTTCACCAGCCATCGCGCCGCTTTGTCCGCTGACTTGCGGCAGACTGGCAAACCAGATTAATGGTACGATTAAAGCCGAACTCAGGATGAGCAGGGTAACAGGTGATATTAAAAATCGTCTGTAGGCTGGTTGCCATAGCAACACCAGCAGTGCGGTGCCGTAAAAAATATAGGCGGTAAACACTTTGGTCAGCAGGGCGCAACCAATTAGCAAGATCGACAGCCCCAGCCAGCCTTTGTGCTTTTCTTCACAGCCCACCCACAGGCTTGCGATTGCACCAAATATGAAAAAACCAAATAGTGGGTCGGTATAAGACAGCCAGCCGCGATATAGCAATAAATCCGCCAGCGACAAACAGCTCAAAGCAGCGAACAACGCGAATGCTTTATCGCCAAACAGTTTTCGTGTCAGCCAATATAACCAGGCCGCCATGCCTAATGTCGCCGCGACAGTTACCAGGCGGACGGCAACCAGAACATGTGGCCAGCCTATAAGTGCAGCAATGGGAACGGTGAGCCAGTTAATAAACGGCGGACGTTGCAAATGTTGCCCGTAGATTGTCTGGCTTAACCAGTCACGGCTATGCCACATTTCCAGCGAGCTGATGGTGTAACTGCCTTCTTCCCCCACCATGTAAAAGCCCAGTGTGGGTAAAAAGCTGAGTGCAGCAAGCAATAATAGGATCGTGGTGCGGTTCATTTGTTATCCAGTTTGTCGCGGTTGAGCGGCTCAAAATTCACCCTTTCCATTTCAACAACCAGCGGCATGTTGCGCACCTGGGTGTGAATGGAGCCGATATATTCGCCGAGTACACCGATAAAAAATGCCTGAATTGCACCAAAGAAGAAAATTCCAATAATAATCGGTGCTATTCCCAGCTGAAATGAATTCCAGAACAGCAGCTTGGCGATTAGGAAGAACAATGCTACAAGAATGCTCAAAAAGGCGAGTAAAAAACCACTCATTGCCATCAAGCGTAACGGCACCTTGGAGTGATTGGTAATCCCCAGCATTGCGATGTCATATAACGTGTAGAAGTTGTTTTTCGTGATACCGCGTTGCCTGCGCGGCTGCTTGAATGGAACCGTCGCGACGGGGAAGCCGATCTCACACAATAACCCGCGGAAATAGGGATAAGGGTCGTTGATCTTGCGCAGGATATCGATAACCACTTGATCAAACAGGCCGGCTCCGGTCGCGTTCTGAACCAGCGGCACCTCCGAAATTCGGGTAATCAGGCGATAGTAGATTTTCCTCAAGCCGAACATGATTGAGGATTCTTCGCTTTCCGGTTTGACCGCAAGAACCGTCTTGTAGCCCTGTTCCCACTTATGGATAAATTCGGTGATCATTTCGGGCGGATCCTGCAAATCCGAGGCGATCAGGATGCATGCATCTCCATTGGATTGCAGAATGGCATGGAATGGTGACCTGATGTGGCCAAAATTGCGTGCATTAACGATCAGTTTGATGCGCTTGTCTACGGCCGCTTTTTCCTTAATCTTGCGCACGGTTTGATCGGTTGAACAGTTGTCGATACAAATGTGTTCGTAATCGTAGGGGAGCGCCGCCATCACGTCTTTAATGCGCTGGCATAGCTCATCGATGTTGTCTTCCTCGTTGTAACAAGGCGTAACGATGCTGATTAGTTTCTTCTTAGCAACATCAAGCATTTTTATAGACCCAATAATTCATCAAAAGCCAGCCTGTCATAACGTTAGGCGGAATACATACAATTTGCCCCGTGTAAGGGTCAAGGTGAAAAAAATGAGTCGCTACGCTAAGCAGCGCTGCATTAACTAAATACACGATTGCATAGGCGGCGATAAATTTTCCAAATGCCGCCCATCCTCCGCGCGCCTTGAAAACCATCCTTCCAATACTGAAGTAATTAAAGATAACGCCTGCAACGGTCGCCAAAAACAGTGCGATCAGGTATGGCAGTTCAATAAAAACAAGCAAGGCATAAATACTATAACCAAACGCTGTATTGAGCAGCCCGACGACGAGGAATTTTAGCATGCGCTGGTTGCGCTCATTGTTCATCACAAATCCTTTATTTTCGGCAAACTGAACGGCTGAGCTCTTAAATTCAGCGCATATTGTTCAGATATAGACGGGGGACGTTAACCGGAAAACCCACAGCAGGCAGCAAGTCATGAAATTAAATAGCGCGCGAGCACACGAACCCGTCAAATTTAATGCAAAATCTGGTACGCTATTTTACAGTTAAACGGGGTGGGAAGGCGCAATGGCGATTTATGCGGTGGGGGACATTCAGGGCTGTCACACGGAACTGGTGCAGTTGCTGGAAAAAATACGCTTTGATCCTGTTCAGGATCAGTTGTGGCTGGTGGGTGATCTGGTCAATCGCGGTGCGGATTCGCTGCAGGTATTGCGTCTGGTCAAGTCGCTGGGCGACTCTGCAATCACCGTGCTGGGCAATCACGACCTGCATCTGCTGGCGGTAGGCAACGGCATTGGGCGGCTGCATCGCGGCGACACGCTGGATGAAATTCTGGCAGCCCCCGATCGGGATGAGCTGCTGACCTGGTTGCGCAATCAGCGCCTGCTGCACCACACAGGTGAATTTGTGCTGGTACATGCCGGATTACTGCCAAACTGGACCGTGGAGCAGGCGATAAGCCTGGCAAATGAAGTCGAGTCCGCCTTACGGGCTGACAATTACGTAGATTTTCTGGCGCACATGTATGGCAACCAGCCTGACGCTTGGGACGATGAGCTGACTGGCTACAAGCGTCTGCGCGTGATTACCAATGCGCTGACGCGGATGCGCATCTGTACCGAAAAGGGCGAGATGGAGTTCGACTTCAAGGCCGAGCAGGAGCATATCCCGCAGGGCTACCGTCCCTGGTTTGACGTTACCGGTCGTGCCAGTTGGAAGGCTACCGTGATATTCGGCCACTGGTCGGCGCTGGGTTTAATGGTCAAAGAAAATGCCATCGCGCTGGATACCGGCTGTTTGTGGGGCGGACCGCTGACGGCGATTCGTCTTGAAGACCGCGAGGTGATACAGGTTGACTGTGCCAATCCCGCCGTGGCCAAACACTGGTGAGATTTGCTTATACATTGGTGCTGTGGCTGCTGCTGCCCTTCGTGTTCGTGCGTCTGGCGTTGCGTGCCCGTAAACAACCCGAATACCTGCATCATCTGGGCGAGCGTTTCGGTTTTTATCCGGAAAATGACTTAAAGCCTGTGATCTGGCTGCATGCGGTGTCAGTCGGCGAGACGCGCGCCACGGTGAGTCTGGTCGCCAAGCTGCGCGCCGCCTATCCCGAATATCAAATATTGCTGACGCATACCACGCCGACCGGGCGCGCCACCAGTGAACAGTTATACGGTGATGGCGTCATGCGCGTGTATCTGCCTTACGATTATCCATTCGCGGTGCGGCGCTTTCTGCATCATTTTCAGCCGCAATTGGGCATCCTGATGGAGACCGAGATCTGGTTCAACCTGATCCATGAATCTCATGTTGCTGGCGTGCCGATACTGTTGCTCAATGCGCGCCTGTCGGAAAAGTCGGCCAAGGGCTATGCGCGTGTCGCCGGTCTGACCCGAAACGCGTTGCAACGACTCGACGCCATCGCGGCGCAAACTTCGGCTGATTCAGCGCGCCTGTGCCAATTGGGTGCGCAACGAGTCTCCGTGATGGGCAATCTGAAATTCGACATTGCGGCACCGCAAGCACAGCTTGAATCTGGCGTGTCTCTGCGCCGGCAATTCGGTGCGGTGCGCAAAGTATTTCTGGCGGCCAGTACCCGCGAAGGTGAAGAAGCCTTGTTGCTGGATGCGTTTCAGGGGCAGGGAGGTTTGGCGGGTGCGCTGCTGGTTATCGTGCCGCGCCATCCGCAGCGCTTTAATGAGATTGCCGATATGCTAGCCAACCGCGGTCTGCGTTATCAGCGCCGCAGCGAGAACAGGGATGTCCCGCCGGATGTTCAGGTGGTGCTGGGCGACAGTATGGGCGAGATGTTTGCCTATTATGCAGCCAGTGATATCGCCTTCATCGGCGGCAGTCTGCTGCCATTCGGCGGGCAAAATCTGATCGAAGCCTGTTCGGTTGGTACGCCGGTATTGATCGGCCCGCATACCTACAATTTTGCCGATGCCACGCGACTGGCCGTCGATGCGGGTGCGGCGGTGCGTGTGAACGATGCGGATGAACTGCTGCTGGTAGCTCAAAGGTTGCTGAATGATGCCACTGCACTGGCCAGGATGTGTAAACAGGGTGTGCAGTTCGTCGCTGCCCATCAGGGCGCAACCGACAAGGCGATGGTGGTAATCAAAACTTTCTTGGTATGACAGAAGAAGTCGTTAGTCGTTAGTTTGTAGATCGGCTGAAAGGGTCTGGTTGGGCGCGTTTATGTGCTTGTGCATCGAATGGTTAGCGTCGTTTTTTCCGTCAATTTTATGTTAGGTTACTCGACTATGCGAACCCACTTCAGCCTCAGCCAACGCAGCTACTATCCGTGGTTATTCGCTGTACTCGTTCTAGCAGTTTGGCTCATCCTTCCTGAGAGGAGCTTGCCCGAGCTGCTCTTGCCATCAATAGGTACCATCGTGGCGTTTGTCCACTTTTTATACTCACAGCATAACCAAAATACCGAACGGTTCATCTGCCTGTTTCGAGACTTCAATGCTCGTTACGACCAACTGAACAACGACCTGAACGAATTGTTTCTCAAGGATGGCGCGCTCCTTTTGACTAACCAAGAAAAGCAGTTGCTGTACGACTACTTCAATCTTTGCGCTGAGGAGTATCTGTACTTTAAAGCCGGCTATGTAGATGTCGAGGTCTGGCGGTCATGGCTACGAGGAATGAGATACTTCGCTGGTAACACCGCCATTAAGAACCTTTGGAAGGGGGAGCTTGCGTCTGGTTCGTATTATCGTTTCACCTTTGCACTGATTGATGAAATACGCTAATTTTTCTGCAAAATATTAGGGGCGAGTTGCATATTCAAACAATTTTTATGCTTGCCGCACGGAGCCAAGTCCTTAGTCGTGGTTTTGTGATGTGCTCTTTGCGTACCGCCCCCATCCCCTGTGCGCCACCGAAGATTGTTCGCAAACAACGGTGGGTTTAGGCGCGCACTGTTTGAGCTCCGCAGTGGGGTGCGTTGTGTGCGCCCCGCCAGGGCGAGTTGCACAGCCCCGTTTGTTTGCGGACTATCGATGCCGCAAGGGCATTCCCACGAAACATCGGAGCTGATGCTCCTGTTTCTGAGTGAAGGGAACGCTGCCTGACTGTTAGCAGTCAGGCAGCGCGGGAAACCGGGGGCGCCTTCTTTCAGTTACCTTTCTTGGCAAGACAAGAAAGGTAACCAGCCGCCGGTCTGCCACCGGCAAAGAAAGAGCTGACTACGGGGCAGCACCCCGCCAAAGTTTCGGTCTGCCACCGGAAAAAAAAGAGCGGGCTAAGCCCGCTCAAAAATTATGTTCGCTGATTCAGGGTGCAGGGTGCGTGTCCGGTTCGACGATCATCCCGTCTTTTTTGCGAATCACGCGCACGCGGTCGCCGACCCGGAATGCATCCGGTTTGCCGGGCTGCATCACATAAGTGCTTTGTTCTTCATTATCCAGCTTCACCCATAACTCCAGACCCTGTTTGCTTTTGATGCCGGCCTGATGTCCGAGTGTGCCGCCGAGAACGGTGCCCAATACCGAGCCCACCACTGCGCCGCGACCGTCGCCGGTGTTGGCACCACCGACCTGACCGAAGATGCCGCCAGCCATGGAACCCGCATTGGAACTGGCATCCATTTCGATTGAAGCTACGCTTTCGATCACGCCAAACTTGACGACTGGCGGGGCATTGACGCCATGCTTGCCGCCAGCACAGCCGGCAAGCAACAGCGCGATAAGCAGTATCCGCATCATTTACAGCGTTATTGACGAGCCGAAATGGTGCTGAAATTGCGCCATGATGTCAGCGCGGGTCGGCGCATGGTTCTGACCGCCGCGACTGGCGATCTTGATCGAACCCATCAATGAAGCCAGACGTCCGGTGGTCTCCCATGCCCAGCCGCGCTGGATGCCGTACATCAGGCCTGCGCGGTATGCATCGCCACAGCCGGTAGGATCAACCACGGCAGCAGGCTTTGGTGTCGGGATCGCGATTTCACGCCCTTCCGTGTAAATCATCGAGCCGTCCGCACCTAACGTGACGATCAGGGCTGTCACGGATTTGGCGATCTCGGCCAGCGTCTTGCCGGTCTTGTCTTCCAGCATTTTGGCTTCGTAATCGTTGACGGTCACGTAGGTGGCCTGATCGATGAAGCGTAGCAAATCGGGACCCGAGAACATCGGCATGCCCTGGCCCGGGTCGAACACGAATGGAACACCGGCTTCGACGAACTGCTCGGCGTGCTCGATCATGCCGTCTCGTCCGTCCGGCGATACGATGCCGAGCGTGACGCCGCTGGCCTCAGCGACCTTGTTCTGTTCGGAAAAGCCCATCGCGCCCGGATGGAAGGCGGTGATCTGGTTGTCGTCCAGATCGGTGGTGATGAAGGCTTGCCCGGTGAAACTGTCCGGTACGTGGCGGATATGCTGCTGCGAAATGGAGAGTTTTTCCAGACGCTTCGCGTAAGGGCCGAAATCGTCGCCGACGGTCGCCATGATCAGTGGCTTGCCGCCCAGCAGATGCAGGTTGTAGGCGATGTTGCCCGCGCAGCCGCCGTATTCGCGGCGCATTTCAGGCACCAGAAACGCAACGTTGAGAATATGGATCTGTTCAGGCAGGATGTGCTTTTTGAACTGATCCTTGAATACCATAATGGTATCGAAAGCCATGGAGCCGCAGATGAGTGTATTCATGTCATTTCCTAAATTATCAATTATTCTTTTGTTTTTTGCAGCACGGCCAGAGCAGCGTCGTAGTTCGGCTCGTGGGTGATGTCGGAGACGAGTTCGGCGTGCAACACGCGGTCTTTTTCATCGAGCACCAGCACGGCGCGCGAGGTCAGGCCTGCCAGTGCGGTATCGGCGATCTTCACGCCGTAATTGCGCATGAAGTCGCGACCGCGCATCAACGACAGTGGAATGACATTTTCCAGTCCTTCGGCCACGCAGAAACGGCTCATAGCGAACGGCAGGTCGGCGGAGATCACCAGTACTACAGTATTCTCCAGTGTGCTGGCGGCTTCGTTGAATTTGCGCGTCGATGTTGCACATACGGCAGTATCCAGGCTGGGGACGATGTTGAGTACTTTGCGTTTTCCTTCAAAGCTTTGCAGCGTCACGTCCTTCAGGTCACGATCCACCAGCGTGAAAGCCGGGGCGGTCTGTTTCACCGCAGGGAATGTGCCGTATAAGGTGACGGGTGCGCCGTCCAGGGTCACGGCAACTTTATTGGCGACGTCTTTTTTCTTGGTCATGTTTTGTGTCCTGTTCAATGCCGTCATCCCCGCGAAAGCGGGGATCAGGCGGTTTTATTCAATGTAGGAGTCGATCGGCGGGCAGGCGCAAACCAGATTCTTGTCGCCATACACATTATCTATTTTCGCGACAGAAGGCCAGAATTTATTCTCGCGCACCCAGGGCAGCGGGTAGGCTGCCTGTTCGCGCGTGTAGGGCCGATTCCAGTCGCTGCACACCACGGCTTTTGCGGTATGCGGTGCATGCTTGATTATATTGTCTTTTTTATCGCTGCGGCCCGCGGTGATTTCGTCGATCTCGCCGCGTATCGCGATCATGGCCTCGCAGAAGCGATCCAGTTCGGCCTTCGATTCGCTCTCGGTCGGCTCGACCATCAGCGTATCCACCACAGGGAAGGACGTGGTGGGCGCATGGAAACCGAAATCCATCAAACGTTTGGCGATGTCGGCGACTTCGATGCCAGCTTCACGCTTAAAATCAATGCACTGGAGGATCATCTCGTGCGCGCAGCGGCCATTGCTGCCTGCGTACAGGGTCGAGTAGTGATCCTTGAGCGATTCCTTGATGTAGTTGGCGTTGAGAATCGCGATGCGCGTCGCCTGTGTGAGTCCAGTGCCGCCCATCATCTTGATATAGCCGTAGGAGATCATCAGGATCAGTGCGCTGCCGTAGGGGGCTGCGGACACGGCATGGATGCCTTGTTCGCCGCCTGTCTTGACCAGCGGGTGAGATGGCAAAAACGGTGTCAGATGTGCAGCGACACCGATAGGGCCCACGCCCGGTCCGCCGCCGCCGTGAGGGATCGCAAACGTCTTGTGCAGATTCAGGTGGCAGACGTCAGCGCCGATGTTGCCCGGGCTGGTCAGTCCGACCTGCGCATTCATGTTCGCGCCGTCCATGTAAACCTGCCCGCCGTTTTCATGGATGATAGAGGTAATGTCACGAATGGATTCTTCGTACACGCCGTGCGTGCTCGGATACGTCACCATCAGGCACGACAGGTCATCTTTGTGCTGTTCTGCCTTCTCGCGCAGGTCGGCCACGTCGATGTTGCCTTTCTGGTCGCATTTCACCACTACGATATGAAGGCCGCACATCGCCGCGCTGGCAGGATTTGTGCCGTGCGCCGAGGAGGGGATCAGGGCGACATTGCGCTGGCCTTCGCCGCGAGAGCGGTGATAGGCCTGGATTACCAGCAAGCCTGCGTATTCGCCGGATGCGCCGCTGTTGGGCTGGAAGCTCATCTGCGCGAAACCGGTGATCTCGGATAATGCGGCATCAAGCCCCGCGATGAGTTCCTGATAACCTGCCGCCTGCTCGCTCGGCACGAAAGGATGCAGGTTGGCAAATTCAGGCCAGGTCAGCGCGAGCAGTTCGGACGCTGCGTTCAGCTTCATCGTGCAGGAACCCAACGCAATCATCGAATGGGTCAGCGACAGATCCTTGTTCTCCAGACGTTTGATGTAACGCATCATTAATGTTTCGGAGTGGCAGGAATTGAATACCGGATGGCTCAGAATGGCAGATTTCCTGACGGTCAGGTGCATGGGCTGGGCTGCCAGCTGTGCTTCGCTCAGTCTCGGCGCTGACTTGCCGGCAGCGTGCGCGAATACCGCAAGAATCGCGTTCAGATCGCTGACTGACGTTGTCTGATCCAGCGCGATACCTAAACCTTCGCTGCTGTAGCGGAAGTTGATTTCAGCCGCGTCGCTCAGTGCGCGAATCTTGACGTTGTCGGTGTGGGTCAGTTTCAGCGTATCGAAGAATGTGTCGTGCGCGAGGGTGTAACCGAGTTTCTTCAGTTCGCACGCAAGCGCCACGGTGGACAAATGGACCTGGCGTGCGATGCCGCGCAAACCTTGCGGGCCGTGATACACCGCATACATGCTGGCCATGATCGCCAGCAACGCCTGCGCAGTGCAGATGTTGGAGGTGGCTTTTTCGCGGCGGATATGTTGTTCGCGGGTTTGCAGTGCCATGCGCAGTGCCCGGTTGCCATCGGCATCCACCGACACACCGATGATGCGCCCCGGCATCGAACGCTTGTAGGCGTCGCGGCATGCGAAGAAGGCGGCGTGAGGACCGCCGTAGCCCATCGGTACACCGAAGCGTTGCGTGGAACCTAATACGATGTCCGCGCCCCATTCGCCAGGCGGCGTCAGCAGCACCAGACTCAGAATGTCGGCCGCGACGGCGATGGTCATGCCGTGTTCGCGGGCGCGGGCGACGAAATCCGCGTAATCGTGCACGACACCGTTGGCAGCCGGGTATTGTAAGAGTGCGCCGTACAGCTTGTCGTTGAGTGTGACGGTCTTGAAGTCACCGATCACCAGTTCAATACCTAAGGGTTTCGCGCGGGTTTTGAGTAATTCAATGGTTTGCGGAAAACATTCGTGCGACACGAAAAAGCTGTTTTTGCCGGCAGCCTGAGCTTCGCGGCTACGCAGACCGTGCAGCATGGTCATCGCCTCTGCCGCCGCCGTCGCCTCGTCCAGCAGGGAGGCATTGGCGATTTCCATGCCGGTCAGATCGACGATCATGGTCTGGAAATTCAGCAGCGCCTCGAGGCGACCCTGTGCGATCTCGGCCTGATAGGGCGTGTAGGCGGTGTACCAGCCCGGATTTTCCAGCACGTTGCGCTGAATGACCGGCGGGAGAATCGTGTCGTAATAACCCAGACCGATGTAGCTCTTGTACAACTTGTTCTTCGCCGCAATAACCCGCAGGTGCTGCAAGTACGCATGCTCGGACATCCCTTCAGGCAGATTCAGGGGCTGCTTTAAGCGGATCGCCGCAGGAATGGTCTGATCGATCAGCGCGTCGAGCGTGGGCGCGTCAATTTTTTTCAGCATGGCCGGAACGTCACTGTCGGAAGGGCCGTTGTGGCGGTTTACAAATTGGTCTGTGTGGGTCATAGCGAAAGTTCTGGAAAAATCGAGGGGTTATGAGCGGGTAGTTCGTGGCGGGTAGCCGGTAGCTTTTGATGCCGTATGCGGCGTGACCGCCGCTTGGCTACCTGCTACTGGCTACGAGCTTCTAGTGTTCTTCGCTGTCGACGACGGACTGATAAGCCGCAGCATCCAGCAGAGCGTCAATGTCTGCTGCATTGTCTGGTTTCATCCTGAACATCCAGGCGCCGTAAGGGTCGTTGTTGATGGCTTCCGGGCTGCTGTCCAGATCGCCGTTGATGGCAGTCACGGTGCCTGATATCGGAGCATAGACGTCGGCTGCGGCTTTTACCGATTCGACTACCGCACATTCTTCACGGGCTTTCAGGTGGCGTCCGACGGCAGGGGCTTCGACGAACACCATGTCGCCCAGCAATTCCTGTGCGTGTTGCGTGATGCCGATGCTGACTGTACCGTCTGCTTCGGCTTTGACCCATTCGTGGGAGGCGGTGTATTTCAGATTAGATGGATTGCTCATGTGAATCTCCTTAAAAATATTAGAAATGCAGCTTGTGGCTGGTAGCCAAACGGTGCGCATCTAGCGCGGCCTATAAAAGCTACAAGCTACTCACTACCGGCTACAAGCTGATTAAACTCGTACCATTTCTTGCGAACGGGTACTTTACCACCTGAGCATTGAGCATTTTATCGCGAATATTCACCTGCACCGTGTCGCCGATTGCAACATTGACTGGCAGACGGGCCAGCGCGATGGATTTCTCCAGTGTGGGCGAGTAGCTGCCGCTGGTGATTTCGCCATCGCCGTGTGCGGTATGCACAGTCTGATGGCCGCGCAATACGCCGCGATCGAGCAAGACCAGTCCGACCAGTTTTCTAGCCGGTGGGTTGGCCAGCAGCGCTGCCTTGCCGATGAAGTCGCGGTCGCTTTTAAGATCTACCGTCCAGGCCAGACCGGATTCCAGCGGGCCTACGCTCTCGTCCATATCCTGACCGTAGAGGTTCATGCCCGCTTCCAGGCGCAGCGTGTCGCGCGCACCCAGACCGATGGGTTTCACGCCGTTTTCGGCCAGCGTTGCCCAGAAAAACGGTGCGGCTTTGGCCGGAATCATGATTTCAAAACCGTCTTCACCGGTATAGCCGGTGCGGGCGATGAACATCGTGCCCATTTCTACCGCGCTGAAAGGAACCAGGCCTTCGGTCAGTTCGCGGCTGCCGGGCAATGCATCCCATACCTTGGCGCGCGCATTCGGGCCTTGTACGGCGATCATCGCCAGTTCAGGATGGTCGGTAATGTCGAGTTGCGGCGCATGAAGTTCCGCCTGCTTTTTCATCCAGGCGATGTCCTTGTCTGCGGTGCCTGCGTTAACCACGATGCGGAACCAGTTTTCATTCATGAAATACACGATCAGGTCATCGATTACGCCGCCTGACTCCAGCAGCATCGTCGAATACAGCGCCTTGCCGGGCAGCGTCAGCTTGTCTGCGTTGTTTGCCAGCAGGTAACGCAAAAAGGCGCGAACTTCCTCGCCTTTCATGTCGACCACGCGCATGTGGGATACATCGAACATGCCGCAATCGTTTCGTACCTGATGATGTTCGTCGATCTGTGAACCGTAGTTCACCGGCATGTCCCAGCCGCCGAAATCCACCATTTTCGCGCCCATCGCGCGGTGGGCTGCATTTAAGGGGGTCGTCTTAAGAGTCGTCATGTAGGCTTTCGGAAATAAAAAAGGCACTGCATGAATTCATGCAGTGCCCCATCTGTCCTTGGTACCTGAGAGATTACGATTTGTCATTCCGGGCTTGACCCGGAATCCAGTAATTCAACTAGATTCCCGCTTTGCGAGCAGGCGCTTCGCGACTTGCCTGCTGACTACTCTTCGCGGGAATGACAATATTCGTGTGCCCCTTCGGTGGCGGGTTTTGCCCGCGCTCTCCAGATTTGCCTGTGCCAATAGTCCTTTTGCCTGAGCGGTTACGGGTGTTACGCCTTCGGCGGTGGTATCAAAACCACGCTCTCCCACTGGTCTGAACGGCGAGGCGAATTATGCTGTAAAGGCCAAAACCTGACAACGAAAATTTTAGCCTGCCAGTTTCTTCAGCAGCACCTCATTCAATTGCGCAGGATTGGCCTTGCCCTTGCTGGCCTTCATCGCAAGACCCACAAAGAAACCGAACAGCTTGTCTTTTCCCGAACGATATTCGGCAACCTTGTCGGCCTGGGCAGCGATGATCTCATCCACCAGCGCTTCAATCGCACCGGAATCGGAAACCTGTTTCAAGCCTTTGGATTCGATAATCGCATCAGCCTCGCCACCGTCGCTCCACAACGTGCGGAAGACTTCCTTGGCGCCGGAGTTAGAGATGGTGTTGTCCGCAATGCGTGCCAGCATGCCGCTCATCTGTTGCGGGGTGACGGGGCATTGTGCCATCTCCAGTCCGTCGCGATTGAGTTGGGCACTGACTTCACCGATCAGCCAGTTGGCGCACAGTTTGGCGTTGCCGACTGCCGCCACACAGGTATCGAAATAATCAGCCATTTCGCGTGAACTGGTCAGGCTGTTGGCGTCGTAAGCGGATAAAGCCAGCTCGTTCACGTAGCGTGCGCGGCGGGCTTCCGGCAATTCAGGCAGTGTGGCGCGCATCGCGTCCAGCATGGCGGGTGTGATGTCCAGCGGCAGCAGGTCGGGGTCGGGGAAGTAACGATAGTCGTGCGCGTCTTCCTTGCTGCGCATCGCGCGCGTCTCGCCGGTATCCGGATTGAACAGGATGGTGGCCTGATGGATCTTTCCGCCGCTCTCTATCGTGTCGATCTGCCACTGCACCTCGTAGTCTATCGCCTGTTGCATGTACTTGAATGAATTGAGGTTTTTTATTTCTCGGCGAGTGCCGAGCGGCTCGCCCGGTTTGCGCACCGACACGTTCACGTCACAGCGGAACGAGCCTTCCTGCATGTTGCCGTCACTGATGCCGATCCAGCGCACCAGGTTATGCAATGTTTTTGCATAGGCCACCGCTTCTGCGGCAGAACACATGTCAGGCTCGGAGACGATTTCCAGCAGCGGTGTGCCCGCGCGATTCAGATCGACGCCGGTCATGCCTTGCGATGCACCGTGTACCGACTTGCCTGCATCTTCTTCCAGATGGGCGCGGGTGATGCGCACGACCTTTTCATAAGGTTTGGCATTGCCTGACAGCGGTTCAACCTGGAGGGTCAATTGACCCATGCCCACGACCGGCAGGTCGAACTGGCTGATCTGGTAGCCTTTGGGCAGATCGGGATAGAAATAATTCTTGCGCGCGAATACCGAGCGCGGCGCGATGTGCGCACCGACGGCCAGGCCGAACTTGACGGCGCGTTCGACGGCTCCCTTGTTCAGCACCGGCAGCACGCCGGGCAGCGCGATGCTGACTGCATCCGCCTGTGTGTTGGGCTCGGCACCATACGTGGTGGAGGCGCCCGAAAAGATTTTAGTGTGGGTGGAGAGTTGCGTGTGCACTTCCAGCCCGATGACGATTTCCCAGGACATAGTATTTCCTTACAGTGGCGCGCGGCTGTGCCAGTCGGTCGCCAGTTGATATTGGTGTGCGACGTTCAGCATGCGCGCTTCGTCGAAATAGTTGCCGATGATTTGCAGGCCGACCGGCATTGCGTTATCACCAAAACCGCAGGGGATAGACATGCCGGGCAAGCCGGCCAGATTCACCGCAATCGTGTAGATGTCGGACAGATACATCTGGACCGGATCGTCGCCCTTCTCGCCGAGGTTGAAGGCGGTTGAAGGGGAGGTCGGTCCCATGATGACATCGCACTGTTTGAAGGCGTCGGTGAAGTCCTGCGCGATCAGGCGGCGGATTTTCTGCGCTTGCAGGTAATAGGCGTCGTAATAGCCGTGCGAAAGCACATAAGTGCCGATCATGATGCGGCGTTTGACTTCCTCTCCGAAGCCCTGTGAACGGCTTTTCTCGTACATATCCGCCAGATCGGTATATTCCGGTGCGCGGTAGCCGTAGCGCACGCCGTCGAAACGCGACAGGTTGCTGGAGGCTTCCGCCGGCGCCAGCACGTAATATACCGGTACGGCAAGTTTCGTATTCGGCAGGCTGATGCCGACGATAGTCGCACCCAGTTTGCGGTATTCGGCGATCGCCTCCTGAACGCGGCTGCCCACATCGGCAGATAAGCCTTCGGCGAAAAATTCCTGCGGCAGGCCGATGCGCAAACCCGCAAGCGGCAGGTTCAACTTGGCCGTGTAATCTTCCTTTTCGCGCTGCAAGGAAGTTGAATCACGGCAGTCGAAGCCGGTCATTACGTTCAGCATCAGTGCGCAATCTTCCGCGCTCCTGGCCATCGGGCCTGCCTGATCGAGGCTGGAGGCGAAGGCGATCATGCCGTAGCGCGACACCGTGCCGTAAGTCGGCTTGATGCCGGTAATGCCGCACAGTGCGGCTGGCTGGCGGATCGAGCCGCCAGTGTCGGTGCCGGTCGCGGCAGCGCAAAGCCTTGCTGCGACGGCTGAGGCGGCCCCGCCGGAACTGCCGCCGGGTACCGCTTTCTGGTTCCACGGATTTTTGACCGGGCCAAAATAAGAGGTTTCATTGGACGATCCCATGGCGAATTCGTCCATGTTGGTCTTGCCCAGATTGATCGCGCCTGCCTTGTTGAATTGCTCGATCACATGCGCATCGTAAGGCGCGATGAAGTCGCCCAGCATTTTCGAGCCGCAGGTCGTGCGCCAGCCTTTGGCGCAAAAGATGTCTTTCTGTGCGATTGGGACACCCGTCAGTGCCTGTGCTGCGCCGGCAGCCAGCAGTTCATCGGCGGCAACTGCCTGCGCCAGACTGATTTTGGCATCAATGGTGATGTAAGCGTTGTACACCGGGTTGTGCGTGGCGATGCGATCGAGATAGAGTTGCGTGAGCTCGACGCTGGAAATTTGTTTGGCGCGCAGTGCTGCGCCCAGTTGTGTGAGGCTGGAATTCAACATGGCTTTTTACTCGATGACTTGTGGGACGAAGTACAGACCGGATTCAACTTGCGGTGCGATGGACTGGAACAGTTCGCGCTGGTTGGTCTCGGTGACGATATCTTCACGCAGGCGTTGCGATAAATCCTGTGCGTGCGACATCGGTTCGATGCCGGTGGTATCAACAGCCTGCATCTCGGCGATCAGTTCAAAAATGCCGGACAATTGCGTCCTGGCGGCTTCAATTTCGGTGCTGTTCATGGCAAGGCGCGCTAAGCGCGCCACTTTTTGAACGTCAGCGGTGCTTAATGACATAGTAAAAGCTTTATATAAATGAGGCTGATAGGGTATCATAACGTGATTATTCAGCACACCATTTTAGACTTTTCGGGAATCAACATGTTTGGACTTTTTAACGGCTATTTTTCTAACGACCTTGCGATTGACTTGGGGACGGCGAATACGCTGATCTGGGTGCGCGGACAAGGCATCGTGCTGAACGAGCCTTCGGTGGTCGCCATCCGTCAGGAGGGTGGGCCAAACGGCAAGAAGATCATTCAGCAGGTAGGCCTGGGCGCCAAGCAGATGTTGGGCCGCACGCCGGCCAATATCACGGCGATTCGTCCGATGAAGGACGGCGTGATTGCGGACTTTACCGTGACCGAACAGATGCTCAAGCAGTTCATCCGCAAAGTTTACAAGGCCAGCATCTTCAGCCCGAGCCCGCGCATCGTGATTTGCGTTCCCTGTGGCTCTACCCAGGTTGAACGCCGTGCGATTCGCGAATCTGCAGTTGGTGCCGGTGCGCGCCGCGTGGAATTGATCGAAGAGCCGATGGCAGCTGCGATCGGTGCCGGCCTGCCGGTCGAAGAAGCAACCGGTTCAATGGTGGTCGATATCGGTGGCGGCACGACCGAAGTCGGCGTGATCTCGCTGGGCGGCACGGTGTATTCCGGTTCGGTTCGCGTCGGCGGCGACAAGTTCGACGAGGCGATCATCAACTACATCCGCCGCAATTACGGCATGTTGATCGGTGAGACCACAGCGGAAGAAATCAAGAAGACCATCGGTTCGGCATTCCCCGGCTCCGAGGTGCGCGAGATGGAAGTGAAGGGGCGTAATCTGGCCGAAGGCGTGCCGCGCAGCTTTACCATTTCAAGCAACGAAATTCTCGAGGCATTGACCGACCCGTTGAACAACATCGTCAGCGCGGTGAAGATTGCACTTGAGCAAACCCCGCCGGAACTGGGCGCCGATATTGCGAACAAGGGCATGGTGCTGACCGGCGGCGGCGCGTTGCTGCGCGATATTGATCGCCTGCTGATGGAAGAAACCGGCTTGCCTGTGCTGATCGCCGATGATCCGTTGACCTGCGTCGTGCGTGGCTCCGGCCGTGCGCTTGAATATATGGACAAATCGAGCGGTATGTTTACGACCGAGTGAGTCTTTATCTACTGATAGCGCATAGCTGGTAGCGTGTGGCAAGAAGCTGGTTTGCTACTGGCTACGGGCCACGCCCTACCAGCTATCTTTTTTATCTCCTATTTTCTGACAATCACTGATGGACAGCACGCAAACTTTTCAGGTTTTTAACCGGGGCCCGAGCCCTGCGGCGAGGCTCGTGTTTTTTGCGGTTTTGTCGGTGCTGCTGATGTTTGTCGATGCGCGTTTCCGCTATCTTGAATCCACTCGCAGTGCGTTGTCAGTCCTAGTCTCACCGATACAGCGACTGGCAACCCTGCCCCTGACGTTAATGCAGCAAGCCGGTGAATTTTTCGTCACGCAGAACAGTCTGCTCGAAGAAAAAAAGGCACTGCAACGTCAGCATGAGCTGGATGCCGTTCAGCTGGTGCAGCAGCATTCCTTGCTGCAGGAAAATCTGCAACTACGCAACTTGCTCGCATTGCAACAGCGTAATCAGTTTACCGGTCAGTTTGCCGAAATTGTCTATGCCGAACGCGATGTGTTCAGGCGCAAGGTGCTGATCAATAAAGGCAGTACTGGCAATATTCAGGCGGGTCAAGTGGTGATGGATGACAAGGGCATCGTGGGGCAGATCACCCGCGTTTTCCCCTGGTTGTCCGAAGTCACGCTGATCACCGAAAAAGATCATGCCGTGCCGGTGCAGGTACTGCGCAACGGGTTGCGCAGTATTGCCTTCGGCGCCGGCGACACCAGTCAGCTTTCGCTGCGCTATATGCCCGTCAGCACCGATATTCAGAACGGCGATATATTGGTCACTTCCGGTATCGACGGCATCTATCCGCCGGGAATTCCGGTCGCAAAAGTTGAAAAAATCGAGCGCGATGCGGCTTATCCTTTCGCACGTATTGCTTGTCTGCCGGTGGGCGGGGTGGACAAGTATCGCCAGCTGATGGTGTTGTCCGGCGTTCCCAAGCTTCCCGAGCGTCCGGAACCTGAACCCGTGCCCTCCAGATTGAAAGTTAAGAAGAGCGGGGTTCATTGATGCCATTTATAGATCATGCACAGCCAGAAATTTTACGTCCTGTCAGCACGATGTTTATCGTGACCAGCATCGTCGGCGCACTGTTTCTCAATGGGTTGCCGTGGGAAGGCCTCTGGCTGACGCTGCGCCCCGACTTCGTTGCCGTGGTGTTGCTCTACTGGTGTACGCATAAACCGTTGCGCGTCGGAGTTGGCATGTCATGGGCAATCGGGATTCTGGCCGATGTGGGGGATGCCAGTTTGTTCGGGCAGCACGCGCTAGCCTATACCTTGCTGGCATTCGGCGGCGTGGTGTTAAACCGGCGAATCCGGATGTTCGATCTGCGCGAGCAAACGACTCAGGTATTCGTGATTCTGTTGTCAACTTATGCGGTGTATGCACTGGTGCACTGGCAGGTGAACGGTCAGGTCGTGTGGCTTTATTTTCTGGGTTGCCTGACGTCGACGCTGCTGTGGATTCCAACCAGCTTCCTGTTCCAGTCAATGCGGCAGATGCGCGTGGATCGTGAATGAATAATCGGATCGAGCTTAAAAATCACCAGCAGGAGATTTTTAACTTCCGTTTGCGCCTGTTCATCGGCATCGGTTTTGCGCTGCTGTTGCTGGGGATACTGCTCGCGCGCTTCGTATATCTGCAGGCGATCCGCCATGATTATTACCAGACGCTGGCCGAGAAGAACCGCATTTCGGTGATGCCCATCGTGCCCAATCGCGGCCTGATACTGGACCGCCACGGCGTCTTGCTGGCGCACAATTTTTCCGGTTACACGCTGGAAATCACGCCCAGCAAAGTAGCGAACCTTCAGGCAACGATAGATGATTTGGCCACACTGGTCGATATTCAGCCCAGAGATCGCAAGCGCTTCAAGAAGCTGCAGGCCGAGAGCCATGATTTTGAGACGCTGATGATTCGCAGCCGTCTGAGCGACGAAGAGGTGGCGCGTTTTGCCGCCCAGCAATATCGCTTTCCGGGCGTCGAGATCAAGGCGCGCCTGTTCCGTGAATATCCGTTTTCGGAGAAAACGGCGCATCTGCTGGGCTATATCGGCCGTATCAATCAGGCGGATGAAGACAGGCTGGATGAGAATGACGCGCTGGCCAACTACCGTGGCACCGATTACATCGGCAAGACCGGGCTGGAGCAATATTACGAAAATGAATTGCACGGCACGACAGGTATAGAGCAGGTCGAAGTCGATTCTGCGGGGCGTGCGGTGCGCATCCTGTCGCGTTCACCGCCTGTGTCCGGCAATACGCTGATACTGAGCATTGATGCGAAATTACAGGAAATTGCCGACCAGGCCTTTGGCGAATTGCGCGGCGCGCTGGTGGCGATCGATCCTGCCAATGGGGAGGTGCTGGCTTTTGTCAGCCGGCCGGGCTATGACCCCAGTTTGTTCGTAGACGGGATCGATGCCGACAGCTGGAAAGATCTGAATGAGTCACCCGATCATCCTCTGAACAATCGTGCACTGCGCGGACAATATCCGTCGGGTTCCACGATCAAACCCTTCATGGCATTGGCGGGACTTTTCTACAATACGCGCTCACCCAGTCAGATGATAGGCGATCCGGGTTTCTACACCCTGTCCGGCAGCAGTCACCATTATCGCGATTGGAAAAAAGGCGGGCACGGCTCGGTCGATATGTTCAAGTCCATCGTGATTTCCTGCGATACCTATTATTACGGCCTCGCGGTCGAGATGGGTATCGACAATATATTCAACTTTCTGTCGCGCTTCGGTTTCGGCAAAAAAACCGGGATCGACCTCGAGGGCGAAACATCGGGTCTGCTGCCGTCGCAGGAATGGAAGATGAAGCGTTTCAAGCAGAAATGGTATACGGGCGATACCGTGTCGGTGGGCATCGGTCAGGGCTACAGTCTGGTGACCCCGTTGCAACTGGCGGCCGCGACGGCGACGCTGGCAAATGACGGTATCGGCTACCGGCCGCATCTGGTCCGTGAAGTAAAGAATTCAGTCACCGGCGAAATACACAAGCTGGAAAACAAGCCGGCCTTCGATATCAAACTGGACGCTGCCCATATCGATCTAGTCAAGCGCGCGATGACGGCAGTGACTCAACCCGGCGGCACGGCGGCTCAGGCATCGGCGGGTGCTCCCTACACCATTGCCGGCAAGACCGGAACGGCTCAGGTGGTCGGTATGAAACAGGGCGAAAAATACGACGCCAGCAAGATCGATGAGCGGCATCGCGACCATGCCTGGTTCATCTCGTTTGCGCCGGCCGACAAACCCAGAATTGCGGTGGTGGTGCTGGCGGAAAACGGCGGACACGGAGGCGGTACGGCAGCGCCTATCGCCCGCAAGGTAATGGACTACTACCTGCTGGGCAAATTGCCGCAGGCGGCAGCCGTAAAACCGGTTGCAGTTACTACTCCGGCAGCATCGGGTGTTCCGGAAGTCGAGGCGGATTAACATGACCAGACGAGAACTTTGGCGACGAATCACGACGCATCTTGACCTGCCTCTGCTGGCAGGAATGGGCATGCTGATGGCAGCCAGCCTGCTGACTCTGTACAGCGCGAGCGACCATAATTTCGAACGCGTTCTGGCGCAGGGCGCGAACATCCTGGTGGCATTCTGCTGCCTGTGGGTCGTGGCGAACCTGCCGCTGCACTATCTGATGCGCACCGCCGTGCCGATTTATGTGTTGGGAATGTTGCTGCTGATCGGCGTGGCGCTGTTCGGTGAAATCAGCCATGGCGCGCGCCGCTGGCTGAATATCGGCGTGGCGACCATACAGCCGTCCGAACTGATGAAAGTTGGTGTGCCGTTGATGATGGCCTGGTATTTTGAGAAATATGAAGCGGGTCTGACGCTGAAGAATTACATCGTAGCCGCATTGCTATTGCTGCTGCCGGTGGCTTTGATCGCGCGGCAGCCGGATCTGGGTACTGCGCTGCTGATTTCCGCCAGCGGGTTTTACGTGCTGTTTCTGGCTGGCCTGAGCTGGCGCGTGATGGGTGGATTGCTGGTCACCGGAATCGCCAGTGCGCCATTTTTGTGGTCGATGATGCACGACTATCAGCGCCATCGCATCGAGATGTTGTTCGATCCGTCGCAGGACGCGCTGGGCAAGGGCTATCACACGATACAGGGCATGATCGCCGTCGGTTCCGGCGGTATTCTGGGCAAGGGTTACCTGAACGGCACGCAGACGCATCTGGATTTCCTGCCGGAGCGCACTACCGATTTTATCTTCGCCGTGTATTCAGAAGAATTCGGTCTGGTTGGTAATCTTATTTTGCTGGCAATGTATTGCTTCGTGATTTCACGCGGATTCGTCATTACGGCGAATGCATCGACTTACTTCACCCGTCTGATGGCAGGTTCGATCACGCTGACTTTCGCCACCTATGCGTTCGTCAATATGGGTATGGTCAGCGGTATCCTGCCGATTGTAGGCGTGCCGCTGCCGCTGGTCAGTTACGGCGGAACATCGATGCTGACGCTGTTGCTGGGTTTTGGTATGCTGATGAGCATTCAGACGCATAAAAAACTCGTCAAGAGCTAAGTATTTGAAAAATAAGGGTATATTATGATAAAGCAAGTTGTTGTATTCATGTTGGCCGTGCTGGTGCTCACCGCCTGCGGCACGACACCGCAACGCCATGAACAGAAGCCCATCATTCTCGCGCCGGTTGAAGATCGTTCATCCGGACATACGGTTCAATCTGTCCAGAAGCCTGTCGCCGGCAGCGGCGGTTATCTGGCGGGCGATGGTCCGGGCGATAATCCTCCCGCGAATATCGATGAGATTCCTGATGCCGTGCCGGTAAACGAGCCGCTGCACCGCTATGCCAATCGTCCTTATGTCGCACTTAATAAGAATTACACGCCGCTGACCCAGCCAGGCAATTTCAGCCAGCGCGGCGTCGCCTCGTGGTACGGCAAGAAATTTCACGGGCAGCGCACTTCCAGCGGCGAGAAATATGACATGTACCTGATGACCGCTGCGCATCCCACGCTGCCTATCCCAAGCTATGCGCGCGTGACGAATGTCGCCACTGGGAAAACGGTCGTTGTGCGCATCAATGACCGGGGCCCCTTCCTGCACTCCCGCGTCATCGATTTATCCTATAGCGCCGCCCATAAAATCGGCATCATCGGCAACGGCAGCAGTGAGGTGGAAATCGAAAGCATCACTGCGGATGGTAACGTCCGCCCGATTGCCAGATCGGAAGCTGTGCAAAGCGTACCGCTCGAACCCGCAGCGCCGGTGGCCGCAGCCCTCGTCGCCGTTAATGGCAGCAATGTCTTTCTGCAACTGGGCGCCTTCAACACGACAGACGCCGCAGAGAAATTTCTCGCCGAGATGCGTGCCAAGCTGGGCGATGCCGGTAAACAACTGACCTTGTTCAGTCAGAACAACAAGACACGGGTTCATATCGGCCCGTATGCCAACCTCGCGGATGCACGCAACAGCCGGGAAAGCTTGAGGGAGAAGATTGGCTTCATGCCGATGGTGAATCTGCACTAAAACAGTCAGTAGCCGTAGCTAGTGGCCAAGGCGCACGATTAAATGAACGACACCACCGATAAACTGCGTATCGACAAATGGCTGTGGGCGGCGCGCTTCTACAAGATGCGCAGCCTGGCGGCCGATGCGGTGGACGCGGGTAAAGTCATGGTCGGCGGGGTACGAGTCAAACCCGCCAAGACCATCGCGGCAGGAGACTTGCTGGATATTCGCCTCGGACAGGCACGTTTTGAGGTCGAAGTGCTGGCACTCTCAGGAAAACGTGGTTCCGCACCGATTGCACAGATGCTTTACCGCGAATCTGACGCGAGTATTGCGCGGCGTGCGGTGATCGCCGCGCAGCTCAAATTGCAGCCCGAATTTATTGCCACCCGTGGCCGTCCTACCAAGCGCGACCGGCGCGAGATCGAGAAATTAAAACATGGCGAGTGAAAGTCGTACGGCTAAATGGCGCGGTTATGCCATCAACCTGCTGCTGTTTGTGCTGGTGGTGGCTGGCATCCGTTTCTGGCAACAGCGCGATATGGTAAGCGGCGCGGCACCAACCCTGCAGGGCATCACCCTTTCAGGCCAGCCTTATAACCTGCCGGCACATCCCGGGACTCCTGTGCTGGTGCATTTCTGGGCGACCTGGTGTCCGGTCTGCCGAACTGAACAGGGTTCCATCGCTGCTATCGCGCATGACGACCCCGCCGTGATCACCATCGCGATGCAGAGCGGTAAGCCGGAAGAGGTGGCTCGCTACATGCGGGAACAGGGAATCAATTTTCCGGTGGTGAATGATCCGGATGGCCGGATTTCACGAGCGTGGGGCGTGCATGCCGTCCCGGTCAGCTTCATCATCTCACCCGACGGCAGTGTCCGCTTTGTTGAGGTTGGCTACACTACCGAAATCGGCATCAGGATCAGACGCTGGCTGGCGGGTATTTGATTAAGCGGGGTGCGACTCCGAAACATCTTTCAGCCGGTGGCAGACCGGCGGCTGATTACCTTTCTTTTCTTGCCAAGAAATGTAATCGAAAGAAGGCGCCCCCGGTTTCCCGCGCCGCCCGCCTGCTGACAGTAAGGCGGCGTACCCTCGATAGTTTGCAAACAAGCGGGGCCTGTGCGCCGCCGAAAAGCAGTACGGCAGGGTTAAATAATGCAATCTCTAACTACTGCGCAGAGGGAAAATGGCGCACTGCCCTTCTCGATCTTTACAAGAACAGCGCCGCCCAAACGTGACGCCATGGCTTTGGCCTTGCGTGCATTGAAATCGCGTCGTCCGGAAACCAATTCGGACATGACGCCTTGGCTGCCCAGTTCTGGCAGGAAAATCTGGCTGGCGCGTCACATAAGGGTGTCGGCCATCAAAAATCGCCCATAAAAAAATTATCTGTAATCGTTTTCTTTTTGGTGTCGCAAGGCCGTAATAACGACCTCATCAACATCCTCGTCAAAATCATAAAGCGCAATATAACCGCTGCTGCCAAAGTCAATAATCAACTCGCGGAGGTCTGTGCCGTCTTTTTTCCGACCAATTTTAGGTATTCGCGTTAATGGAATAAACGACGAAACGATCGCATCTACGGCACTGCCCGCAACAGCCGTATCTTTTGCAGCAATGAAATCATAAAGCCGCCTGATGTCTACCTGCGCGCGTGGCGATAATTTTACCCGTGGCATATGGGCATAGGCGCATCAGGCTGTGTCTTTAGTTTCGTTGCCCACGCGCTTAATTCCTCAAGCGTAATATGCGAACCATTGAATTTATATTCTTTAAGCGACGTTTCAGCGGCGGCGATAAAGCGCTGCTCTGACTCTTCAGCCTCAAGATATTTTTGGATGGCTTCTCGCATGATGTAATGCGGGGTTCGCTTTTTCAACGCTGCCAATGATTTAATGCGGGCGCGGTCAGACTCTTCGAGTTTGACGGTTACATTCGCTGTGTGGTGTTTCTCAAGGGTGTGGGTTTGCATGATGCTACCTTTCAATGACAGGTAGTACCATCATAGCAAATTTGCAAGAAATAAAACGAACTCAATCGCTAATAATCTGGCGCGTTAAAAAGCGTTTCTAAATGAAGCGCCACGAAGCCAAATTTTCTGACGCTTGCGTCTGTAACAAGTTAGCGTTACACGAGCAGTAATTTGGACAGTTCAGACGAACTGGATCGAGGTGATGGCGATCAGCGCGCTGAGCGCACAGTCTCGAGCAGTACCGATTCCATCTGACCCATGATGTGCTCCCAGGTCAGGGTTTTCATCGTATGACGTGCAGCTTCGCGCAAACGCCGTACCCGATCCATGTCTGAGATCAACGCTTTGGCCTGTGTGACAAACGCCTGCGTGTCGCCCAACGGGACCAGCGCGCCGTTTACGTTGTTGACGATATGCTGGCGCGCGGCGGCGTAATCGTAGGCGAGGGTTGCCAGGCTGCTGGACATTGCTTCGACGGTGACATTGCCATAAGTCTCAGTCAGGCTGGGGTAGATGAAAATGTCGCCGGAGGCGTAGTGCTCAGCCAGCGCATTGCCTGTCTGCATGCCGGCAAAGATGACATCGGGGTAGCGTTTTTGTAACCCAGCGCGAGCGGGGCCGTCGCCCACCAGCACCATTCTGGCCTGAGGATTCACGGTACGCATTTGCTCAAAAGCCAGTAGAGCGACTGTCAGATTTTTTTCTGCCGCAATGCGGCTCACCAGTATCACAACCGGCGTGTCATCATCGGCACCCCAGCTGGCGCGCAAAGCCTGGCTGCGCCGGACAGGATCAAAAAGTTCGGTGTCCACGCCGCGCGAGACAACCTGCACGTTCTGGTAGCCCTCCTGCACAAGTTGCAGTTGCAACTGTTTCGTTGGCACCAGCGTGCACGCCGCCTTGTTGTGGAAATGACGCAGATAGGCTGCGATCGGCCATTTCAGCAGACCGATGCCGTAGTGCTGGGTATAGCTGTGAAAGTTGGTGTGAAAATCCGTGCTGACCGGAATATGCAATTGCAGCGCCGCAGACAAGGCCGACCAGCCCAGCGGCCCTTCGGTGGCGATATGCACGATGTCCGGACGCTTTTGCTGCCACAGGCGTACCAGCAAGCCTTTTGCCGGAAGCCCGGATTTGAGTCCTGAATAACCCGGAATAGGCATGCCGGCAACCAGCGTTTCGCAGTAGTTTTCGGTATCAGCGGCGAGATCCCATTTATGCTGGCGCGGCCGGATCAGGTGGATGTTGTGTCCGCGCCGGCAGAGGCCGTTGACTATCCGACCAATGGTGATAGCGACCCCGTTCACTTCGGGCAGGTAGGTTTCGGTGACCAGCGCTATTTGCAGCGCTGCCGGCAATTCGACGATTTCATTTTGTTTTTTCATGGAATGAATCGTGGCGCGTTTGCATGACCCTTAAATTATGTTTTCTTGAATAATTTATGACGCCATCAGCACCAGTCCCCAGATGACGACTGCATTGATCAGGCTGACCAGTACCGCTGCGCTGCCGATGTCCTTGGCTCGTTTGGCCAGATCGTGGCTGTCAAGCGAGATGCGGTCCACGGTGGCTTCTATGGCGGAGTTCAGTAGTTCGACGACAATCACCAGCAGCACGCTGCCTATCAGCAGTGCCCGGCCGATCAGGCTGACCGGCAACCAGACGGCGAGCGGGATCAGGATGACGGCGAGCAGCGCTTCCTGGCGAAATGCATCTTCGTGCTTGTAGGCGGCGCGAAAGCCGGCCAGTGAATAGCCAAAGGCGTTCAACAGGCGCCGTAAGCCGGTTTTGCCTTTGTAGGGGCTTTCCATTGCAAACTCCAAAAGTCCCGATTATGCAGCAAACACAGGACGGCTAAATGACAGCCGTTTTATGCAAAAATTTTATCTTCGCCTAACCCGCCGCTCTGAGCGATTGGACTGAAGCGGAAGCGGGAGACGCTGCGGTGCAGCACCTCGGAAGCTCTTGCCATCCCCGCCATTTCATCGCGTGTATTCTCGATGTCATTGCTGGTGCTGGTGCTGATGTTATGTACTTCCGCCATATGCGTGGCGATAAGTTCGCCGGAGGTAGATTGCTCCTGCGTGGCCTCGGCAATTTGTTGCATGCGAACGGCGACCAGTTGCATGGAATCTCCTATTTCAGCCAGTACCGCATCGGTTTTCTTGCCGCGAATCACGCCGATTTTGGCTGTTTCACGCGCTGACTGCATCACGCTGACGGCCGTCATTGCAGAAGCCTGCACTTCCCGTAGCAGCTCAGAAATGTCCTTGACCGAATTGGCGGTACGATCCGACAGGGTTCTGACCTCGTCCGCCACCACCGCGAAACCGCGACCGTGCTCACCGGCTCTTGCGGCTTCGATGGCGGCATTGAGCGCCAGCAGATTAGTCTGACCTGCAATGTCTTTGATGATCTTGCTGATATCGCTGACACGGTGCAGCGTATGATTGAGACTGTCCATGGTCTGAACCGATTTATTCATGGTCATGTCCAGATTCGATATCGCCTCCAGTGTTTGACGGCCAGCTTCACTGCCTTCTTTTACCTGCTCGCGGGTTTTGTTTGCCGCTTCTGCTGCGAAATTGGCGTTTTCGGCGATCGCAAAAATGGTGCTGCGCATCTCCTGAATCGAATCGTTGGCATTGGACGCCTTCGCCGATTGTGCATTCGCATTGGTGCTGACCGCATGCGTCATTTGCAACACGCGGCTGGTGGCCTTGGAGGCCTGGTCAGAGGACAGATTGACCTCGCGCAGGATGCCCTCGAAGCTTGCGATGAAGGAATTGACGGTATTCGCCATTACACCTATCTCGTCGGCATGGCTGGCCGGCAGCCGGTGGGTGAGATCACCATTGATCAGATGATCCATCGCGCTGATGACATCATCCACCCGTTTTTTCAGGTAGCGGTTGAAACGCGCCTGAAAGGAAATGATGACAATGCCGGCAAATAACAAGGGCAGGACGATGATCCAGATAATGCGATTAACCGCGCTGTTGATCGAAGCCTTGGAGTCAGCCCAGGTTGATTCATCGGCAGCCATCAGGGCGTCGATGTCGGCAATCATCGGGCCGGTATGCATGCCGTAGAGCATATCCTGTGCGGTGACCGCATCTGCCGGGCTGGTGCTCGCAATCTGGACGGCCAGTTTCAGACCCTTGGCATATTCTTGCCATGCGCTGAGCGCATGCGCGAGTCGGGTCTGATCTACTTCAGGCTGAGCTGCCAGCAGCGTGCCTTGATGCAGTGCGCGGATCTTCTTGTCAGCCGCTGCCAGTGTTTGCTCTGTTTCCTGGAGGATGGGATCTGCGCGCGAGATGGACAGCGCTTCGCTTTTGATTGCGGACAAATTAGCCGCAAATATTTGCTGATTCTGATATTGATCAAACGTGCTGCGCAACATGGATAGCTGTATCACGGCAAAGAGGATGACGCCGGACAGGCTGACCAGCGTGATCAGCGCGATCAGGCGTAATTGGGATTGAAGTGTCACAGTGAACTCCCTGGTGTACGTTGCTCGATGAACAGGCTGTTGCCGGGCATCTTTTTCGCCATTTTCTTGGCGTCAGACATGGCCGCCGAGACTTCGTGGTGCGACATGAATTGCCCGGGCGATATGGCGATCGCACCGATCGACAGGCTGGTGAGCGGGTGGAAGTGAATCTGGCCGTCACGCCCTTCGCTGGAATAGCCGCCGTCGATCAGATGCTCTTCCTTGAACAGCAAGGATGCGGCTTGTTCGAATGATTTGAGCGCCTGTTCGCAGCGCGTCTTCCAGTCGCGGCTTTGCATCAGCAGGATGAAGTCATCTCCACCGATATGGCCGATGAAATCCTGCTTGTGATCGCATGCCCAGCCCAGCAGACGTCCGGTGAGCTGGATCATTTCATCGCCTTTCCGGTAGCTGTAAGTGTCATTGAACGGCTTGAAGTGATCCAGATCGCAATAGCAGGCGATAAACGGTGTGTTCGCCTGCAACAGGCGTTCGATGTGCTCGTTGATCGGCACATTGCCGGGTAGCAGGCTGAGCGGATTGGCGTAGCGCGCCGATTCCAGCTGCATCTTGGTTAGCTCGCGCAGCAGGTCCTGCCCGGACGCGACACCGATGTAGCGCCCGTTCTCGGTGATGATGAAGCCGTCGGCAAAATGGCGGGTATCCGCTTCCGCCAGATAATGGCTCAGCTCCTCGATCGGCATGCTTTTTTCTACCAGCAGCGGCGCGGTCTGTATCGATTTCTCGCAATGTTTCTTGCCTGTCAGTTCGCGCTGAAATGGCTTGGAGTAGCAGTCGATGAACTGATAGCGGTTGATCAGTCCGATCGGCAGTCCGTTCCTGACCACGGGGATGATGTGTAATGCCGGGTTGCTGGAAAAACGTTCAAATACCTGGTCATTGGACGTTTCAGGCTGTACAGGTTCAACATAGCTCAGCAGTTTCTGAGCCGTTATCTGGGAGCGATGGTTCAATTCGGGCGCAGGAAAAATGGAGATGTTGGAGGCATTGATGATGCTGCTGGTCTCGCTGGAGGCCAGCAAAGCCGGAGTGTGACTGGGGCGGGCGATGAAATATCCCTGGCCCAGCGCGATACCGATGTCTTTAACCACACGTAATTCGCCTTCGGTCTCGATTCCCTCGGCGATGACGCGCGTGCCGCAACTCACTGCGATCTGCTGGATGGATTTCAAAAACTGCAATTTGATCGGATCGCGATCCACACCCTGCACGAAATGCATGTCGATCTTGATGTACTCGGGGCGCAATTCGGACCACAGGCGCAAGCTGGAGAAACCTTCGCCAAGATCGTCGATCGCGGTCTTGAAACCCATGGCCCGGTAGTGCAGCAGCGCGCTGCGCATCTCCTCGAAATCGTAAGTGGGCTGGTTCTCGGTGATTTCCATCACGACGCGCGCAGGGTCGATGCCAAGTGCGCGCATATATTCGAGGGTCTTGCCGTTTTTAAAGCCGGGGTGCGCCAGGGTCTCCGGGCTGATGTTAAGAAACAGACTGCCCGGCAAATTCTGCTTGGAAAATGCCTCAAGTACGATCTGGCGTGCCAGCATTTCGACTTCCAGTGACAGATTCTGCTGCAAGGCTGCGCCAAACAGATTGACAGGCGAATGCAGTGGGCTGTCGGCCGGGCCGCGTATCAGTCCCTCAAAGCCCAGGAATTCGCCGCTCTTCAGGTCGATGATGGGCTGGAACAGCGCGCTCAGTTTGCGTTGTGCGATGATAATCTGCAGCGGTGTCATGTCCTGTGCCAGATCGAGGTTGTCCCGAAACTGCGCGTGCGAAGCGCGGGCGTGATGCGACTCAACGGGTAGTGTGGCGAGCATGGGCTTTATACCGTAATCTGTCTTGATGCCGGCACACTAGCGTGATGTTGTGACAGTAATATGACACTGCGCTATGCAATCGATGGGGCAGGGGCTAGAATCAGCCGACATCGCCCATTCTTAAAATTCAGCATGACTGTTCGGCATCCTTCAGGTAAGACACTCGCGCTGACGATCGCCGGCATCCTTGTGACCTGTCTGCTGTTCAGCTGGCTTGTTCTGCCGCATATTTTGCAGGTGCAGGCGGAAAAATATCTCGCCGCGAAGACCGGGCATCATCTGACGATGAACACGCCCCAATTCAATCCTTTTGAGATCAGCCTGCGCCTGTCCGGATTGCGTCTGACTCAACCAGACGGCGAACCCTTGCTGGCTTTTCGGGAACTGGTAGTCGATTTATCCGCAGCCAGCCTGTATCGCGGCGCGCCGGTATTCGACAGCATCCGGCTCGACGGGCTGGAAGCCACTGCCGTCCTGCTGGCCGATGGCAGGTTGAACTGGTCTGCCCTGATTGCGGCGCTGCAACGCCGTCAGCCGGGTACGGACTCGACTTTGCCCAGCTTCGATATCCAGCGCTTTATGTTGTCAGACGCCAGACTGGACTTTACGGACAGGCGGATGACGCCTGCCTTCAACGCACGGGTTGAACCGGTCAGCCTTGAACTCACCGATTTATCATCGATGCCGGGCGACAGCGGAAAATACAAGTTCACCGCCCGGACCTCATTCGGTGCAAGTCTGGCGTGGCAGGGTGATGCGCGCCTCGAACCGTTGGCCGTGACGGGCAGTTTCAACGTCGGCAATGTGAATATTGCCGCTGTTTCGGCTTATTTCAAGGGCCTGTTGCCGGTTGCGCCGACCAGGGGCGTGGCCGGTCTGTCGGGGAACTATCGGCTGGGCTATGCCCAGGGAAAACTCGATCTTAATCTGGAGCATGTGGCGGCTAAACTGGCCGGGCTTGAGTTTGAACCCGGCGTTACGGTGGATGCGATTGAGGCTCTTGACGGCAGTTTCGACCTGGCACAGAACCGTGTTGCGCTGGGTTCACTCAGTATGACGGGCGGCAGGCTGGCTTTACCTGGCGCCCCGCAGGCGCTGGGCAGCCTTGCCGTTGAACAGGTTGATGTCAATTTGAATACGCGCCATGCAACCGTGGGCCGCGTTGCGCTGGCTGACGGTCACATTCGTGTAGCGCGGGATGCGCAGGGCCATATTGATCTTCTGGAGGCGTTCAAATCCCAGTCGTTCACTGGCAAGCCTGGAACGGTCAAACCGAAAACCGGCAGCGCCCCCTGGCACTACCGGCTTAAAAAGCTGGAGCTGGCAGGCTTCGATGCCGTGTTCCGGGATGAGACCGTCACCCCGGCAGCGCAACTGACCGTAAAGGACATGGCTCTGGGACTCAATGGCATCAGCGACGACCGGGCTGTTGCCGTGCCGCTTAAGGCCTCTTTCACTGTGCAGGGCGGAGGCCGCTTTGCAGCCGAGGGACGCGTGTTTCCGGCCGTGCCGACAGCGGATCTCCAGCTTGTACTCACGGATCTCGATTTGAAGCCCGTCCAGCCTTATTTGTCCAAAGTGGCCCGCTTGAAACTGGTTAGCGGCCTGCTGTCTACGACGGGCCACTCCAGCTATGACGCACAGGGGGCAAGTTATCGGGGCAGCTTCGCGTTGAATGACCTGCTGCTCAACGAGGCCGATACCGGCAATCTTTTCCTGTCCTGGGTATCCCTCGGCAGCCGCTCCTTTGAAGTTACCCCGTCAAAACTGGATATAAGCGAGCTCACGGTTAACGGACTTGACACCAAGCTGATCATCAACAAGGACAAGTCGGTCAGTTTCAAGCACTTGCTTGTGCCCTCTGCCGCGCCGGTCAAGCAGCAGGCTATGCCTGTCGCGCATGCATTTCAGGTCAATATAGACCGGTTGCACTTCAAACAGGGCGAGATGGACTTCGCAGACTATTCGCTCGCCATGCCCTTTGGTACCCGGATTCATGGTCTCAATGGCGTGATTGCCGGACTGTCCACCCGACCCGATGCAATGGGCCAGCTGGAGCTGGACGGTCTGGTCGATGAGTATGGCATCGCCCGTGCGGCCGGAAAAATCGATCTGATGAATCCCACCGACTTCACCGACATCAAGGTGGTGTTTCGCAATATTGAGATGTCCCGTCTGACTCCTTATTCAGCGACTTTTGCAGGCCGCAAGATTACCTCCGGGAAGCTATCGCTCGAGCTGGAGTACAAGATCAAGCAGCGACAGTTGCAGGGCACAAATCAGGTGATCATGGATCAGCTGACTCTGGGTGAGCGCGTGGAGAGTGCGCAAGCGATGGATTTGCCGCTGGATCTGGCCATCGGCATATTGCAGGATGCCGATGGCAGAATCGAGCTGGGTCTGCCGGTCTCGGGCAGTCTGGACGATCCCAAATTCAGCTATGGCGGAATCGTCTGGAAGGCGATTGCCAATGTGCTTGCCAATATTGCGACCGCACCCTTCCGTGCGCTCGGGGCATTGTTCGGCAGCGACGAAAAATTCGAGAATATTGTGTTTGATGCCGGCCGTGCACACCTGACCCCGCCCGAGCGGGAGAAACTGGTGCGACTGACTGAGGCTCTGGGCAAACGTCCTGCATTGTTCATCTCGGTGCATGGGGGTTATGCCGACACGGATCGTGTTGCGCTGCAGGATTTTCAGTTGCGCCGCAGCGTGGCGAAGATGATCGGCCAGCACGCCGATGAGGATCCGGGGCCAATCTCCGTTCACCAGCCCAAAACTCAGTGGGCGTTGGAAACGCTGTTTTCGGATCGGCTGGGCGGGGCGGAGCTGGCGGCAGTCAAGCAAGGTTTTCGCCGCGCCAATCCGGGTCAACTCGAGGAGGGTGCCGCCGGAAAAGTGATCTCTGGCCTGACTGGATTGTTCCGCGAGAAGCGCACATTGACTGAGCCGGAAGTCGCCGGACTGAAGGGCGTTGATTTTTATGTCGTGCTGTTTGAACGCCTGCGCAGCGCGGTGGTGGTCGATGAGAAACAGTTGCTGCCTCTGGCAATCGCCCGTGGAGACGCGATAGCGGCAGCGCTGAAAGAGGCGGGTGCGCCGGCAGATCGGGTTGAGGTGCTGGCCGCCGAAAAAGTCGTAGCGGGGGGGCGTGATGTGCCGGTCAAGCTGGTATTAGGCAGCCGGGTTGGCGCGGCCAATTAAGGCTTGCCGGGAAGAGGCGCGAAGCTCAAGGTCTGTCATTAGCGACGCTGGTATAGTCCGACCAGTTCGGAGCGCGCAACAACATGACCTTGCATGGCCTTTTCCAGAGTCGTCTGGCCTGGGTGTCTCATGTCCGGTAGCAGCACATCAAGCGCATAAAGTTTGAAGAAATAGCGATGTTTGCCAATCGGCGGGCACGGCCCGCTGTAGCCGGTACGCTGCCAGTCATTGACACCCTGAAGCGCCAGCCTGTCGGAAACTCCTTCCGTCAAGCCGCCAGAATCCGGGGGAATGTTGTACAGCAGCCAGTGAATCCAGGTCATCCTGGGAGCGGCAGGATCAGGCGCATCCGGATCATCTACGATCAGTACGAGGCTTTTTGTGCCGGCCGGCACGCCGCTCCAGACAAGTGGCGGCGATACATTTTCAGCGTCACAGGTGTGGCGCGCGGGAATCATCTGGTTCTGCGTGAACGACGGCGAGCTGATCAACATGGAGTTTTTCACCTGTTTGTTTGAGAGCAGGTTGGCTACTACAAGAGAGGAGCCGGCCAGCACGATCCCTAAAATGACAGCCCATAGCCGGTTCGGTTTCATGGCTTTTGCCAGCGGGAGAGTCGGGTTGTTAAAATCTGGCCGGGCTGTTGATTCCGGATGAGAGGCGGGCTCATGGCTTTTCCTTCGAAGAACGGATTGCACCGTGCATCGATTCTACGTGACGTCTTGCGAAAGCGTTATCAGACAATGCTGATTTTCATATAGGAAAATAGATGGTTGAGGCCGGGATTTCGCGGCCATTGCAACCATGTGTCATGGCGTCAGTACGATCGCGCCGCGCAGGCGGCCCTGTCGCAGACGATCAAGCGCCTCATTGGCACCGTCTTCGGGAAGCTGCAGTTCGACAAGTCGCAGCGCAGATCGGGGTGCTTCCAGAATCATTGCGCGCATGCCGTGCCTTCTGTTGAAATGGGAGCAGGTTTACAGCCGTAATATTCAAACCAGACGTTCTGCCAGCATTCTTCCGACAGCGGCCGGATCGCGCACGGTACGCAGCGTCCGGTACAGTGTTTCCGCTTCCGGGTAGGCAGCGCGCATCATGCCCAGCCATTGCTTGAGCCTTCCCGGCGCGTATATCGGGTCCATCCTGGCACACAGCTGGTCGTAGTAATCGATCACCCAGGGAAGCAGTTCCGGCCAGCTCATGGCAGCCTCTGCTGTCTTGATGCGCCGCATCAGGTCCGGGCGAATGATCACGCCGCGTCCGATCATCACGTCGGTGCAGCCGCTGACCCGGAGTATTTCTTCGCTATCCTCCGGTGTCCAGACCTCGCCGTTTGCCACCACCGGCAGCTTCACGGTTTCGCGGATATGGGCGATCCACTCCCAGCGCGCGGGAGGGCGGTAGCCGTCGGTGCGGGTGCGGGCATGGACGGTGATTTCGCATGCGCCGCCCGCTTCGATGGCGCGGGCGCAATCCAGCGTCAGACTGGTATCGTCCAGGCCCAGACGCATCTTGGCGGTGACGGGGATGTGTTTCGGCACGGCGCGGCGAGTTGCGGCCACGATGGCGTGGATTTGCTCCGGGAACTGAAGCAGGACAGCGCCGCCGCCGTGACGGTTCACGGTGGGCGCGGGGCAGCCGAAGTTCAGATCGATGCCAGGCGCGCCGAGGGAGGCGATGAATGCTGCGTTTTCCGCGAGGCAGGCAGGGTCGCTTCCCAGCAGTTGCACGCGCACCGGCACCCCGGCATGCGTGCAACCGCCATGATCCAGTTCCGGCACGGTGCGCAGCAGCATTTTCTCGGTGAGCAGATGGTTGGTGACCCGTACGAATTCGGCTACGCAAAGGTCAATGCCGCCCAGACGCGTCAAGATGTCGCGCAGACTGTGATCGGCCAGCCCCTCCATCGGTGCGAGAATCAGGCGCATGGGTGTGGCGGTAATTTAAAGTTAAAACGCATATGTTCAGACTCGATTGAATCGGCGAAACTAAAAAAGGCTTATTCCCGTTGAGAAATAAGCCTTCTTGCGATTTGGTGCGCTCCTTGGCTTCGGAAACCAATAAACATAGTCGTTTGCTGTTGTTTATATTTGGTATCAAAAGGCATACAATCCTATATTAAAGTTTAACTCATTGTTTTAATGTAATTGTCTATATACGTAGACTATTACAATCAACCCCGCTTGACCACACTTGCGTGTAATTAAAATATTCTGTAGTGTCATGAGTATCGACCGCTCACACTAACATAAGACGACCAATGGTCTCCGTAAATAACTCACAAGAAAAACCTTACAACGACAATCGTCAGCTCGATCGTCTACTGGAGTTAATTCACGCCCCTGCAGATCGGGCAGGTCTATGGGATGCAATCACAAATTTATTGGGTGCTGCCAAAGCCGTTTCACGGTTGGCACCATCTTGCAATTCGTTGTCTGAGCTAGTTTCGCTACTCGAGGACGCCAATCAAAAACGTGACGCCCTCCGGCGCTATGCGGCAAACACAGATGGCAATCCCATGGCCGGGCGCTACGAATCCTATCCAATTTACTCGGTATTTACCCAGTATGGAAAAATGGATGAACCTATGGATTTTACATCACGGTTTTACATGATATCCGGATTATTGCTCACCGTTATTTGGCTTAGTGATACCGTCTGGAATCCTGTCCCACGTGGCTATGATGAATTTATCACCCTGCTTCGCGGTGCGCGACGTGCCAAAAAGTGGAGCGCGTTAACTGGAATTGTTCCCAATGCATCATCTTTCCAAGAATTAATTGATTCAATAACGCAGTTTCCAAAAAATACCCTTATATCCAAGGCTCGTAAACTTTCTTTCCAGATACAAGAACAGCTCTCAAGCCCGGAAAATCCCCAACCTGAGTCAAGCACGCCTGTCGCTTATCAACC
>JBBRBS010000004.1:0-40137 GCA_038205615.1 Burkholderiales bacterium
ATCTGCGAGATCATGAAGGCGTATGACGTCACCATCAGCCTGGGCGACGGCCTGCGCCCGGGTTCGATCTACGACGCAAACGACGAAGCGCAGTTAGGCGAACTGAAAACACTGGGCGAACTCACCCAGGTGGCGTGGAAACACGACGTACAAGTGATCATCGAAGGCCCGGGCCACGTTCCAATGCATTTAATCAAAGAAAACATGGAGTTGCAGGCGAAGTGGTGCCACGACGCGCCTTTCTATACATTAGGCCCGCTGACCATGGACATCGCGCCGGGGTACGATCACATCACCAGCGCAATCGGCGCTGCGATGATAGGCTGGTTCGGCACCGCAATGCTGTGCTATGTGACACCAAAGGAGCACCTGGGCTTGCCGAACAAGGCCGACGTCAAAGAAGGCATCATCACCTACAAGATCGCGGCGCACGCAGCCGACCTGGCAAAGGGACATCCGGGCGCACAGGTTCGCGACAACGCGCTGTCCAAGGCACGCTTCGAATTCCGCTGGGATGACCAGTTCAACCTGGGTCTCGATCCGGACCGTGCACGTGAATTTCACGACGAAACATTGCCCAAGGAATCCGCCAAGGTCGCGCACTTCTGCTCGATGTGCGGCCCGCATTTCTGCTCGATGAAAATCTCGCAGGATGTGCGAGACTTCGCAGCGAAGGAAGGCATCGCGGAAGCGGATGCACTGAACAAGGGCATGGAGCTGAAGGCGGTTGAATTCGTCACGAAGGGCAGTCAGCTCTACAGCAAATCCTGATGCAAGACACCCTCTCCCAACCCCTCTCCCGCAAGCAGGAGAGGTCGGTTGTGACTGCAGAAAGCCCCTGTGTGGGCCACTGCACCACGGTGCTGGGCGATGATGTGTGCCGCAGCTGCCTGCGCACCTTCGAGGAGATCACGCACTGGGTTGAGATGGATGACGATCAGCGATGTGCGGTGAATCAGCGCATCGTAATTTTACAAACGACAGGATTCCCGCTCAGGCGGGAATGATATATGGACATTATTCTTTTGCTTAAAGCCACCATCCTCGGCATTGTCGAGGGGCTGACCGAGTTTTTGCCGGTATCCTCCACCGGACATCTGATTATGGTCGGTGATTTGCTCAACTTCAACGACGAGCGCGGCAAAGTATTTGAAATCGTCATTCAGTTCGCGGCGATTCTCGCTGTGTGCTGGGAATACCGCGCAAAACTTATGGATGTGTTGACGGGTTTATTGTCTCAAGATGAATCGACACAAATGGAAAGACTGGTAAACGGGGAATGGGTTTCTATAAATGTTTCCCGCAAAAAATCCGCGCAACGCTTCACGTTCAACCTGTTTGTCGCCTTCCTGCCGCTGGCGATACTTGGCCTGCTATTTGGCAAGGCGATTAAGGCCCATCTGTTCGCACCCGTCCCGGTCGCGCTGGCATTCATCATCGGCGGATTCATCATTCTGTGGGCAGAGAAACGAACTCACACGGAAACCATTTCCACTGTGGAAGAAATGTCTTGGCGTGATGCATTGAAGATGGGACTGGCGCAAGCTCTGGCGCTGATTCCCGGCACCTCTCGCTCGGGAGCCACGATTATCGGCGGGCTATTCTTCGGCCTGTCGCGTCGCGCGGCCACCGAGTTTTCATTTTTTCTCGCGATCCCGACGCTCACGATGGCTACGCTCTACGAAGTCGTGAAATACCGAGATCAGTTTCATGCTGATGATCTGGGTATTTTTCTGGCGGGTTCCGTCGCCTCATTCATCAGCGCGTTCATCGCGGTGCGCGGCCTGCTCCGCTATATCAGCCGTCACGACTTCACAATATTTGCCTGGTACCGCATCATCTTCGGTCTGGTTGTGCTGGGCACGTCATATAGCGGGCTGGTAACCTGGTCCGCAGCGTAACCTGCACCACAAAAAACCGCCCTCGGGCGGTTTTTTGTTTCTCTCGCATCAACTGCATCTTTTTTCTCCCGACGGCATTAACCTGACACGCGTGACTGTCACGTTAATGTCATAATTGCGTCACATAATTACATCTACTGGAGTTATACATCATGACAAGAATGGTTCAATGCGTAAAACTGGGTCGTGAAGCCGAAGGCCTTGATCGCCTGCCCTATCCCGGCCCGCTCGGTCAGCGGATTTTTGAGAACGTCTCCAAAGAAGCGTGGCAAGGCTGGATCAAGTTTCAGACTATGCTGGTAAATGAAAATCGCCTGAATCTGGCCGACCTGGCCGCCCGCAAATATCTGGCCGCGCAAATGGACAACTATTTCTTCGGTGCAGGTACGCAAATGCCGGATGGTTATGTCCCACCGAAATAAGCTGTAAACAAAACCACACACATAAGTCACAAAAAACACGAACATATTCAATGCAATAGTCCATTTAAGAAGAATCACTAAATTTGTGACTTGTCGAGATTAAACGATATTTCGATTGCTTTTCGAGCTTTCGTCTCACGACGAAATGCCTGTTTAAGCCTTTCGTGAATTTCGTGTTTTACGTGGATAAAAAGTTTTTAAGGTATAAAGAATTGCCAAATAAATTTACCCCGCAACAGTTCCTTAACAGGGAACTGGGTCAACTCGAATTCAATCGTCGCGTGCTTGCACAAGCCGAGGATGCATCCATTCCGCTGCTGGAACGCCTGAAGTATCTATGCATAGGCAGCAGCAATCTGGATGAGTTTTTCGAAATCCGCGTAGCCGGATTGATGGAGCAGATCAAACTCGGCGGAATTGCTACGGGTGCGGATGGCATGAGCGCACAGCAGACACTCAAGCGGGTGCGTGAGCTGGCACATCAACTGATAGAACACCAGTACCAGTTATTCAATACCGAAATCACGCCGGCCTTAGCCGAGCAAGGCATCAAGTTCCTGCGTCGCACCCACTGGAACGAGGCACAACAGGCCTGGATGAAGGATTACTTCTTTCGGGAAGTGATGCCGGTCTTGACGCCGATCGGACTGGATCCTGCTCACCCGTTCCCGCGCGTACTGAACAAGAGTTTAAATTTTGCGGTGGAACTGCAGGGCCGTGACGCATTCGGGCGAAATTCCACCCGCGCCATCGTACAGGCGCCGCGGGTGTTGCCGCGCACCATTTTACTGCCGCCGGAAGTGAGCGGTTGCGAACACGGATTCGTATTTCTTTCTTCGATTTTGCACGCGCATGTCGGCGAGTTATTCAGCGGCATGGAAGTGCTCGGCTGCTTCCAGTTCCGCGTGACGCGCAACAGCAATCTGTTCGTCGATGAAGAAGAAGTCAAAAATTTGCGCCTGAGCTTGCAAGGTGAGCTGCCGCAGCGCCATTTCGGCGATGCGGTGCGACTGGAAATTGCCGATAACTGCTCGCCGCAGATAGAAGCCCTGCTGCTCAAGGAATTCAAGCTGACGCAGGATGACTTGTATCGCGTGCACGGGCCGGTCAATCTGGTTCGCCTGATGGAAATACCGGGGCTCGTCGAACGCGATGACCTGAAATTCCCGGCCTTCGTGCCCGGCGTGCCCGGCGTGCTGCAAAAGAAGGGCGCGGATATGTTCAAGGTGATCCGCAAGAGCGATATCTTGCTCCACCACCCCTACCAGTCATTCAAACCGGTGATCGATTTCATCCAGCAGGCCGCAAGCGATCCTGCCGTGGTCGCAATCAAGCAGACTGTGTACCGCACCGGGGCTGATTCCGCGCTGATGGAAGCATTGATCGCCGCCGCCCAGCGCGGCAAGGAAGTCACCGTGGTCGTGGAATTGCTGGCCAGATTCGACGAAGAAGCCAACATCAACTGGGCTAACCGCTTGGAGGAAGTGGGCGCTCACGTGGTATACGGCGTAGTCGGACACAAGACCCATGCCAAGATGCTGATGGTGGTACGCCGCGAGGATGGAAAACTAAAAAGGTATGTGCATCTGGGAACCGGCAACTACCATCCGCGCACCGCACGCCTCTATACCGACTTCGGCCTGTTCACCAGCAACGAAGATATCTGCGCCGATGCCAACGAGGTGTTCAGCCAGCTCACCAGCCTAGGCAAGGTACGCGAACTCAATCATCTGTGGCAATCACCGTTTTCACTTCACACCGAAGTGCTGCGCGCCATCAAGAATGAGACACAGCTTGCAAAGTCGGGAAAACGTGGACATATCATCGCCAAGATGAATGCATTGCTGGAACCTGACACCATTGCAGCACTTTACGAAGCGTCACAGGCGGGCGTAAAAGTGGATCTGATCGTACGCGGCGTATGTGCACTGCGTCCCGGCGTGACAGGACTGTCCGAAAATATCAAGGTGCGCTCCATCATCGGACGCTTTCTGGAACACACCCGTATCTTCTATTTCCGCAACGATTTAAGGCACGACGTGTATCTGGCCTCGGCTGACTGGATGGACAGAAATTTCTTCCGTCGCATCGAGGTCTGCTTCCCGGTACTCGACAAGAAGCTCAAGAAGCGCGTGATAGACGAAGGTCTGAAGGCCTACCTGCAGGATAATTGCCAGGCGTGGGACATGGATGGTGACGGACAATATCGCCACAAGCAACCTCGCCTGGCAGCCAAAAAATGCGCGCAGAGCGAGTTGCTCGGCCAACTTGCCGGCACACCAGTCTGATTTTTAGTGCTTATTCGGGCGCCCCGTCTTGATCTTATCAAGACGGCTCAATGCCGTATTCAGTTGCGCCTCGCTCATTGCGCACAGCGCAATCACGCCGGCCCGCAGCACTTCGCTCTTCTTTACCTGCAATCCGGCCTTCAAGCACAACGTCTTGATCTCGGCGATTTTCTGATATTCGCTTTCCGGCATCGTGAAACTGTCGCGCACCACTTTTGGTTTTTTGACCGACTTCACTTTGAGCACTTTTTCAGCTTTTGCAGTTTCCACAGGCGCAGCAACGGCTTTCTTCACCTCCGGCTTGACTGCCTTCACGACAGGCTTGCTCAACTTGACCGGTGTCGTTTTAGTCAGCGGCTTGGCAGCAGCCGGCGCTTCGCTTACGATGACTTCAGCAGCCTTGTCGGATTTTTTGGTAGTCATTCCACACTCCTTTGATTTAATTATGGATACAGTATATACGGTATAATTTCAGCCTGTAAATGTAATATTCGGAGGGCATGATGGACTTGATTTTATGGCGTCACGCTGAGGCAGAGGATGGTTTGAATGACCACTCCCGCGAATTGACTGAGAAGGGTCACAAACAGGCGGCCAAAATGGCGTCGTTCCTGCGACAGCATTTGCCCTCCGACACCAAGATACTGGTGAGTCCGGCGATCCGCACGCAACAGACTGCAACGGCGCTCACGACTGACTTCACAACGGTGCCCGCCATCGCGCCCGGCGCAACCGTACACGCGGTGCTGCAGGCGGTACGCTGGCCAAATGCAGGCGGCAGCGTACTGCTGGTCGGCCATCAACCCACGCTAGGCTCGGTCGCCGCACAACTGCTGGGCTGCGAACATGAATCGCTACGCATCAAGAAAAGCGGACTATGGTGGCTGAGCCGCCGGGAAGGCTCAACTGAGACCATGCTGCGCATGGTGATCACGCCGGATTTTTTGTAAGATCAGTCATATAAACCCAGGAGGATGTCATGTTTGAATCTGCTGAACTTGGTCACAAGATAGACAAGGAGACTTACGACAAGGAAGTCCCGCAGTTGCGCGAAGCCTTGCTGGATGCACAGATGGATCTGGCGAAACTGGCTAAATTTCCGGTGCTGATTCTGGTTGGCGGCGTGGACGGCGCCGGGCGTGGAGAGACCGTCAACCTGCTCAACGAATGGCTGGACCCGCGCTATGTCCAGACTCATGCCATGGGAGAGCCATCGGATGAGGAACTGGACCGCCCGATGATGTGGCGTTTCTGGCGCGAGCTGCCACCAAAAGGCAGAATCGGTATTTTCCTGGGTTCCTGGTACACCTGGCCGATTATCAACCGGGTGCAAGGCCGCACCAAGATGGCCGACCTCGACCAGAGCCTGGAACGGGCTGCACGCCTGGAAAAAATGCTGACCGAAGAAGGGGCATTGATCATCAAGTTCTGGATGCATCTGTCGAAAGACAAACAACGCATGCGCCTCAAACTGCTCGAAAAAAATCCCAAAACCCGCTGGCGTGTATCCGACCGCGACTGGGTTCATTACAAGAAATATGACAAATATCGTGTCGTGAGCGAAAGTGTAATCCGCCACACCAGCACGGCCGAGGCGCCGTGGATCATCGTTGAGGGTTACGATGCCCGCTACCGCAGCCTGACCGTCGGCCGCGTCATTCTGGATGGCATCCGCAAACGTCTGGCAGATGCTGACAAGGCCATATCTGAAGTCTCAGCGCCGCCGCCGCTGCCGTCGATAGACAATCTGGACATTCTGAAGACACTGGATCTAAACCAGAAAATTGACAAGAAAGACTACCAGTCCGAGCTGGAAAAGTACCAGGGCAAGCTCGCGCTGCTGACCCGCAATCCGAAATTCAAGAACATCACCGTGATCGCGATGTTCGAGGGCAACGATGCTGCGGGCAAGGGCGGCGCGATCCGCCGCATCACCGGCGCACTGGATGCGCGCGATTACAACATCATTCCGGTCGCAGCGCCCACCGAAGAGGAACGCGCCCAGCCCTACTTGTGGCGATTCTGGCGACACATCCCAAGGCGTGGCCGCGTGACGATTTTCGACCGATCATGGTATGGCCGTGTGCTGGTTGAGCGTGTCGAGAAATTCTGCACCGAAGCCGACTGGATGCGCGCCTACAGCGAAATCAACGATTTCGAGGCCCAGTTGGTGCGCCACAATATCGTCGTCGTCAAATTTTGGTTGTCCATCAGCAACGAGGAGCAGCTCAAACGCTTCAAGGCACGAGAAATGATCGGCTTCAAGCATTTCAAGATCACCGAGGAAGACTGGCGAAACCGCGAAAAATGGGACGATTACGAACAGGCCGTATCCGACATGGTGGACCGGACCAGCACCGAAATCGCACCGTGGACGCTGGTCGAGGCCAATGACAAAAACTTCGCCCGCATCAAGATACTGAAGACGCTGTGCCGGCAGATCGAAACCATGCTGAAGAAAAAGGACATCGAGTTCAAGAAGAACTAACGTGTTAAACCTTGCAAAACGGTTATCCATTTCCTGGATGAAAATTCGGTTATAAATCCTGTTTGAATATATTTACGATGACATCCATGACCCGCCTGTCGCAAAAACTTAAAGCACCAGGAGACTTCTGGGGCGGGCTGGCATCGACGCTGGTGGCGCTACCGGCAGCCGTGGCTTTTGGCGTCACCGTTTATTCTGCCATCAGCCCACAATACGCAGTTTACGGTGCCTTGGCCGGTATCATCGGCGCCGCCGTGCTGGGATTGATTGCACCGACCTTTGGCGGTACGGACCGCCTGATCAGCGCGCCTTGTGCTCCCGCTGCGGCAGTACTCTCAGCCTTCGCAATCGAGCTTGTGAGACAAGGCATCAATCCGTCGAGCATCGTGCTGTTACTGACGGTGCTCGGCATATTGACCGGGTTGATCCAGATTCTGATTGGTTTTCTCGGGGCAGGCCGGCTGATCCGCTACATTCCGTATACAGTTGTTAGCGGATATTTAACCGGCGTGGGTCTGATCATTATCGGTAGCCAGATTCCCCTGTTTGTCGGCTCATCAGCCAAGACGGCCTGGTGGAGAGCCGCTCTAAACCCGGAACTGTGGGATATGCGCAGCCTTGCCATCGGACTAACCACCGTCGTCACAGCGCTGATTGCGCCCAAAATAACCAAGTCTATTCCCAGCACCATACTGGGCATTATTGCCGGAATTGCAGTGTACTTTTTACTTGCCAACAGCGATCCGACGATGATGACGCTCGTCGACAACAAGCTGATACTGGGATCGCTGGGTGCTTCAGGCGAAGGCTATATCGGCACAATTACCGGGCGCTGGTATCAAATCGGCGAACTGAAATTATCAGACGTTGCGGCCCTTTTCGGCAGCGCCCTGACCTTGGCCGCATTGCTGTCGATCGACACGCTGAAGACCTGTGTCGTGATAGATCAGATGACACGTACGCGCCATGAGCCCAATCGCGAACTGTTCGCGCAGGGGCTGGCCAATATCACCTCATCTGCACTCGGCGGGATTCCCGGCGCGGGCACCATGGGCGCGACCATGGTAAACCTGTCCAGCGGCGCACAAACCCGCATTTCCGGAATCATTGAAGGTGTGCTGGCACTGATCATCGCGCTGGTATTGAGTGCCTTTATCGCATGGATTCCGATCGCTACACTGGCAGGCATTCTGATCGTCATCGGTTTACGCATGATAGATACAAAGCCGCTGAATTTTCTGGAGTCACGCGCAACCGTTTTCGATTTTGCTGTCGTCGCTGTGGTCATTACATTTGCGTTGACGGTCGGCCTGATCGCAGCTTCCGCTGCCGGTGTTGCGCTATCCATCCTCCTTTTTTTGCGCGAACAGGTCGGCGGTTCGGTGGTGCGGCACAAAACCTTTGTCAGCCAGCGCTCATCCACATGGTATCGCCCTGAAGCCGAAATGCGCCTGATTGCCCAAAAAGGGGACAAAGCCGTCATTTTTGAACTGCAGGGTAGCCTTTTCTTCGGCACCACCTATGAGCTTTATTCGGTGCTTGAGGCAGAAATCAAGTTGCGCGATTACATCATTCTCGACCTGAGGCGTGTGCTGTCCGTTGATATCACCGCAGCACACATGCTCAATCAGGTTCGCGACCTGATGCGCGATAGTAACAAGCCGCTGTTGATGAGCAATGTGCGTGAACATCTGCCCAATGGCCGAAATTTGCTGGAATTTTTCAAACAGACAGAGCTCATCGACGACACGGATGCCGTGCGCGTTTTCCAGACCATCGAATCCGCGATTGAATGGGTGGAAGACCGGCTGATTGGAGAACTCGAGCAGCCGGTCGCACCCGAAACCGCACTGAATTTACAGGATATGGATTTATTTCAGGGACGCCGCGTCGAGACCATCACGGATATGGAAGCGCGCATGGTGCAAAAGACGGTCAAGGCTGGCGAATATATCTACTCAATCGGCGATCAGGACAGAGAGCTTTATCTGATCCGGCGCGGCGCAGTCCGTATTCTCGCCCCCATCAGTGGCAGCCGGCAATTGCACCATATTGCCACCTTCGGGCGAGGCGATTTTTTCGGTGGACTGGCTTTTCTGGATGACCATGTACGCGGCGACAATGCCATTGCCCACACAGACATCGATCTTTTCGTACTCACGCTCGAACAATTCAACCAGCTTGCCGAAGACCACAAAAAACTTGCTTTTTTGCTGATCACTGCAATTTCTCGCACCCTCGCCCATCGCCTCCGCCATGCCGACGGCGAACGAACCTTGCTGCACGTGTAAAGTGCCTGCGGTCGTCCGATCGGCCTATCGCTTGAAGCTCAGCACCACGACGCCTGCGGTAACCAACCCAATCCCCAACCACTCTCTGATGCCGGGGCGTTCGCCCAGAAAAATAACGGCAAAAATGGCGACCAGCACCACGCTGAATTTATCCACGGGTGCGACTTTTGAGGCCTCGCCCATCTGCAGTGCGCGAAAGTAGCAAAGCCAGGATGCGCCGGTGGCCAGACCCGACAGAGTCAGGAATAGCCAGGTTTTCTGCCCCAGCTCAAAAGGATCGCTCCACTTGCCGGTGAAATAAACGAAACCCGACAAGACCAGCAGGATGACGAAGGTGCGAATCAGCGTGGCGTAATCAGAATTCACGCCCTGCAGCCCGATCTTGGCAAATATCGCGGTCATCGCCGCAAATACCGCCGAAAGCAACGCCCAGTAAAACCAGCCATGCGCCGATAACATTGCCACCTCCGTTTACTTGACCTCTGCCACGGGTTGTACCAGCACCCACGGGCTGACGACCACCACCCAATGCATCGCATCGTTGGTCGTCCAGGCACGCGCCTGTTCATCTGTTACCTTGCCGAACTGGCCGGCAGCCATCCATTCAGCAATTAACGTGGCATTATCTTCGGACATCTGAAAGGCTGCTTCAACCAGATCCAGATCGGGCGAGACGAATAACGCAGCACCACTGGCAAAGTAGCGTTGCATGTCGCGCCACTCCATTTGCGCGGTTTCCAGATTCACCTTGGCGCGTATGATTTCTTTCGGGTTGTTTTCTGTCATTGTAAAATCACTTTATAATCAGGTTATTGCGTCAGAAAGATAATTATCCTTCGTCCGCATGTAATGTTCGGCGGAATAACGCAGGTGGGCAATTTCCTCCCCGGTCAGCGCGCGTACCGCCTTCGCCGGCCGCCCCATGTAGAGCATGCCGCTCTGCAGCACCTTACCCGGTGAGACCAGACTGCCCGCCCCTATCATCACGTGATCGGGAATCACCACGTCGTCCATGACGATGGAGCCCATCCCGATCAGACATTCGTCCCCTATCGTGCAGCCGTGCAAGATCACCGAATGACCGATCGTCACATAGTCGCCGATAATCAGCGGCGAGCCGTCCGGCTTGTCAGTCGTTCTGTGCGACACATGTCCCATCGTCAGATCCTGCACGTTGGAGCCGCGCCCGATTGCGATGCGGTTCACGTCGCCGCGCAACACCGTGTTGCACCAGACAGAGCTGTCGTCGCCTATCGTCACCTCGCCGATCACCTGACAGGAGGGATGCAGGTAAACCCGCTCACCTAAAACAGGCATCGCATCAAGATAAGCAGTTATCGGCATATCACATTCCTTACCCGGAAAATTTTACACACAGTCGACTAGCTTCCACTGCAACATCTCACCCGCCCTCAGCGGCACCAGACGATGCTCACCGAAACCCACCGAAGCGGGCACCTGCCATTCTTCGCGGCGCAACGTGATGGTGTCGGTATTGCGCGGCAGGCGGTAAAAATCTGCCCCGTAGAAACTGGCGAAACCTTCCAGCTTGTCCAGTGCACCCGCTTGCTCGAACGCCTCAGCGTACAGTTCAATAGCGGAATGGGCGGTGTAGCAACCGGCGCAGCCGCAGCCATTCTCTTTGGTATGTTGCGCGTGTGGCGCGCTGTCGGTACCTAAGAAAAATTTCGGGCTGCCGCTGGTGGCGACTTTTACCAAAGCCTCGCGGTGCGTCTCACGCTTCAGTATCGGCAGGCAATAGAAGTGGGGGCGGATGCCGCCCACCAGCATTGCGTTGCGATTGTAAAGCAAGTGTTGCGGCGTCAGAGTGGCGGCGATGTTATCAGGCGCATTGGCCACAAATTGCGCGGCCTCAAGGGTCGTGATGTGCTCGAACACCACGCGCAATTCCGGCATGTCGCGCAACAAGGGTTGCATCACGCGCTCGATGAACACCGCTTCACGGTCAAACACGTCGATGTGGCTGTCCGTTACCTCGCCATGCACCAGCAACGGCATGCCCAGCTTTTGCATTTCTGACAAAACGGGATACGTCTTGCGGATATCGGTCACGCCCGCATCGGAATTGGTGGTCGCCCCTGCCGGATACAGCTTCACCGCATGCACCGCACCGCTGGCGTGCGCGCGGCGTATTTCGTCGGCAGACGTGTTTTCGGTCAGATACAAGGTCATCAGCGGCTCAAACGCAGCGCCTGCAGGTAACGCAGTCAGGATGCGCTGCCGGTAGTCCAGCGCCTGTGAAGTTGAAGTCACCGGCGGCCTGAGATTGGGCATGACGATGGCGCGTGCGAACTGCCGCGCCGTGTCGGGCAACACCGATTGCATCAGCTCGCCATCGCGCAGGTGCAAATGCCAGTCATCAGGGCGGGTAAGGGTGAGTTGTTGCATGATCAATTCCGGCAAGATAAACAGTCTGAATTGTAACTGATGTTAGTGACTGCCCACAAAACGGTTCTCGCAGGCGCCATCACATTAACTCTGTTTTAGTAACGCCTCGAACTGATCGATAGGTACCGGTTTGCTGAACAGGTATCCCTGGAAATGAGTACAGTTTTTATCCAGAAGAAGCTGTCTTTGTTCTTCTGTCTCCACCCCTTCTGCAATGACGTCCATGTTAAGGCTATGCGCCATCGCAACGATGGTGTTCACGATCGCTTTATCGCTGGCATCAGACGCAATGTCGCGTATGAACGTTTGATCTATTTTTAACTGATCAATCGGCAACCTTTTGAGATACTGCAAGGAGGAATACCCTGTGCCAAAGTCATCTAAAGAAAATTGCACGCCCATTTCTTTCAGGGCGTTCATCGTAACAATAATCTCTTCGATGTTCTCCAGCAGCAGGCTTTCCGTCAGTTCCAGCTTGAGCCGCAGCGGGTTGATGGCATGGCGCTGCATGGTCGCTTTCACCTGAGCTGCGAAGTCTGCCCTGCGAAATTGCTTGGCACTCACATTCACCGCCAGAACCAGTTCGCAAGTCAGTGTACTTTGCTGCCAGGTCCTGATTTGCGCGCACGCTGTTTCGAGTACCCATTGACCGATAGACTGTATAAGCCCTGTTTCTTCAGCTAATGGAATAAATTGTGCAGGGGATACCAGGCCACGCTCAGGATGCACCCAGCGGATCAGCGCCTCAGCGCCCAATGGACGGTTCAAGCTGTCCATCTGAATCTGGTAGTACAACTGGAATTGCTGATCACTGAGCGCCTTGCGTAACTCGCTTTCAATGTCTGCACGGATAGCGATGGATTCCTGCATCTTCGGATCGAAAAAGTGCATGGTATTGCGACCCGATTTTTTTGACTGGTACATGGCGATGTCAGCTTGTTTCAGCAGCTCGTCTGTTGCCTGCCGGGTGCCGTGAAACAACGTGGCACCTATGCTGGGTGTGCTATGGTACTTATGGTCAGCAAGCGGGTAGGGATGGTTGAGGGATTCCAGGATTTTTTCGCCGACAGCTTTCGTCTGCGCTGCCGCTTCATGTGCATGCGGGCTCAAATCCTCGAGCATGACCACGAACTCATCGCCACCCAGACGCGCCACTGTATCGCCTTCGCGCACGCAAGATTCCAGACGACGCGCTACCTGTTGCAGCAGCATGTCACCGAAGTCATGGCCGAGGGTGTCGTTAAGTGTTTTGAAATTATCCAGATCGATGAACAGCAAAGCGCCCGTTTTTGCGCTGCGTGCACTGGAAGTTAATGCCTGTTTGAGGCGATCCAGCAACAGCCGGCGATTGGGCAGCAGCGTGAGCGGATCGTAGAATGCAAGATTATTGATCTCATCCGCCGCCGCCTTGCGCAACGTGATGTCCTTGAGTGTGGCAACGTAATTGGAAACGATACCATCCGTGTTTTTTACTGCGGTAATGGTGAGATATTCCGGGTAGATTTCGCCACTCTTGCGCCTGTTCCATATCTCACCGGCCCATGCGCTGGTGAGCCGAATGCTCTCCCACATTGCATTGTAAAAACTGGCATCCTGACGGCCAGAATTGAGCAAGCGGGGATTCTGACCGATGACCTCTTCAGCAGAATAACCCGTGATAGAAGTGAAGGCACGGTTCACCCGAAGGATGGCGCTATTGGCGTCTGTGACCAGCATGCCCTCCTGTGACTCGAATGCGGTAGCTGCGATGCGCAAATCCACCTCGGCCAGCTTTTGTTTCGTGATGTCCTCTGCAACCCCCAGATACCCTGATATCACACGGCTTTCATCATAAATCCGTGTAATTGATAATCTTACCGTTATATATTCACCATCTTTACACACCCAGGTCCACTCGTTTTCACTGAATTCATTACTACCCGCCCCTGCCAGCAGCAGCTCCATTCCGATCAGGGTCGGTTCATCCGACAGCCTGGCTGCATTGGCGCAGATCTCATCTGGCAGGTTGTATTGAAACAGCATCATTTTACCGACGGTATCTTCAGCCTGATATCCCAGGATGCGTTCGGCACCGGGGTTAAACAAGGTAATCAAACCTTGCGGGTCGGTCGCGATAATGGCTACTCCCGTTGCGGCATCAAAAACACTGCGCAGCGATGCCTCGGCTGTCTGCAATTGCCGGGTGCGCATGATGACCTGATTTTCAAGCCCCTCTTCAGAATTACGAATCGTGTTGACCATAATCTGGAAAGCCGCAGATAACTGGCCCAGCTCACCGTGTTCGAGCACGGGAATTTCGATATTCATGTTGCCGGTTTCTGCGATTTTCTGAGTCGTGGCCGTCAGTCTCGCCAACGGTTCAATCAAGCGAAGCGAAATCCGGCGTGTCCCATACATGACACCAGCCACCAACAATACGATCCCCAGACCGTAGCTCAGCAGGAGCGGTGGAAGCAAACCCTCGAAAACCGACAAATGTTTCCAGACCACCAGTTCAATTGGAAAGGGGGCGGCCTCGGGTGCGTTCTTGAAGAGTATCGTTTTAGCAGACTCCATTCCAGCGATCGATTCTTTGGACGATCCGACGCTGAGAAGCGCCTCTTTGCGGCTCACCTGATTTAATGTGACTCGTCCCAAATCAAGGTCTCTTGGCGCGGAATCGAAGAGATCATGCAGGTCTATTTGTGTAACGACGACGCCTTCTACCGTTCCGGTATAAACAAAGATGACCCCTTGATACACGATCCAGGCCAGATGGCCATTGTTCAGCAGCACGAGTTCGCGGACAGTTTTCCCACTCCGGAGAACTTGACTGAACAACGGAGAGTCCGCGCGACAGTTGGACATGCCACGGCTTGTTCCGGCCAGGCGGACGCCATTAATATCACACAACGCGATCCCGTTAGCCGCCTGAATGGGCAGCGTGAAATTTTTCAGGAAAGGTTCCACAAAAGCATTGCGACCGACGGTATCCAGCATCGCCGTTGTGAACATCGAGCTTTTTGCAAGATCCGATACGCTGCTTTCCACCACATTGATTGTTCGCTCTATTCTGTCCGTCAGGCGCACCGATTTCTCTTGCAGCTGTTTATGCAGCGCAATGTCCTGAGTCCAGAAAAGCACACTGATGGAAATGACTGCTACCAGCAGCCCGCTGCCAATCGCAATAGCCGAGGCTTGTAGCGCAATAGAATTTGCGAGGCTATGCTTCGCCCACTGCTGAATGGTCGTTAACACCTTAATCAGCGTTCAAAGTTAGCGATCGGCTCTATGGCGCCATCTTCAGCATAGCGTGCCATAAACACCGAATTAATCGTCAACGCATCATGGCGACGGGCAGTGAAGGGTTTGTCAAGGCGGCCGACCAGCCCCTGATATGCCCCCAGGTTTTCCAGCGCGTGGCGAATAGCTTCACGATCCGTGCTCTTTGCCTGTCTGATCGCCTGAGCCAGCAAATGCACCAGATCGTATGCATGCGCCACACCAACCGCTGACACCACCTTGCGGGGATCATCATTGCCCGTTACAACCTTCAAGCCAGCCAGGACACGCCTGGCAACGGGATCTGTTTTCCCGATAAATGAATAGGTCTGCACAACGGACAAATCAACCTGCCTCAATGCGCCTGCGGAGCGCTCAAAAAAATTGCCCCCGGCAATCCCCCAGTGCGCGATGACCGGCAGTCGCTGAACCTTGGGTAGCGCTGCTATTTCTCTGGTTAGAATGGAGCCTTCACGGTCATTCGCAACAAAAATCAGAGCCTCTGCCCCTGCCTTGCGCAAGTTCTGATAATGCTCCATCAGGCTTTCATCACCCCAGTTGTACCACTGGGACGCCACGATTTCCTGATGGGTATCTTGACTGGCGGTATTTTCTGCCGCTTTGAGGCTGCCACGTCCCCAAGCGGTATTGGGCAACAGAATGCCGACCTTGCGGGCACCGAGTTTTTTAGCGTGTCGCATCATGACTTGCAATGCCCATGAATCGCGCAATGAGAGGCGAAATACATAGCTCGGCGTGTAATTGTTGTCCGTAATGACATCCGCCGCCGCCCATGGGTCCAACAGCGGCAGCTTGAGGCGCTGGATTTCCGGCAGTACTTCGATTACAGCAGGACTATAGCGGCCACACATGACAGCCACCACATCAGGGTCTGCAGCCAGTTCCCGCAAATTATTCAGCGACCGAGCAGGTACTGCGCGGTTATCACGTTCCACCACTTCTAGGCGGCGTCCAAGCAGGCCGCCCGCTGAATTAATTTCGTTAACCGCGACCTGCGCACCATTACGAATCGCCTGAGCCGACGTGCTATCGGGGAGTCCAAATTCGGCATCGATGGCAATCTTGATATTCCCGGGTTCCGCCGCAACAGCAGAAAGATCGAAAACAATAAAGATAAATAAAAACAGATACTTACTTATTTTAATCAGAATCTTCACAGACACTCTTCTTAGAAATGATACTCGGCACGCAACATGGGTGTGCTCGCCCGCGAACCCGCCACGCTGGACGGATTACCAAATTTATTTTTCCAGCCGGAAAATCTAAGGCCGAATGAAGTAAAATAGAACAGCCAAATGATACCAGATGTCAGGCGCGCCAAACGACTGTGCAGCCAGTCTGGCAATGTTTACAGGCAGAATTTTTTGGCCCAGGAGGGTGACTCAGCCCGGCGAACCGGTGGCGTTAAGGATGTTTTTACGCAGGCAAATCAGCCTGTTTTTGGGCAAGCAGCGCGGCAAGTGAAAAATCCGCGATGTGCAGTGCGATCGCTTCTATCTCTTCGCGGTCGTAGCGCAGATCAGGCGTCAGCCGTTGCAATACTGGATGAGAATTGCGATAGAAGACACACTGCCCCAACAGGCTGTACACACCGCGGCGGCATTCTGTTTCGCTCACCTTGTCGCCCACGATCTCGCGGATCAGATGACCGAGAAATTCATGCAGCGGCGCGATGGCCTCTGTCACGATCTTGTCCAGCGCAGGGGTCGGGTCAGCCAGCTCACGCGCCATCATCCGGCATTGCCGTGAAGCGCTTTTCTCGTCAAGCAGCATCAACATGAAATCGCGAACGAACAGACGCAAGCGATTTTTGGGGCATTTATCTGCCGTGGCATTCTCGGTTTGCAGGGCTTTTAGCTGTGCGAAATTCAACGCTTCTGCGAACAGGCCGTCTTTGCTGCCGAAGTGATAATTTACCGCCGCGACATTGGCGTCAGCCCGACGACAGATTTCCCGCACCGTCGCCCCCTGAAAACCGCATTGCGAGAACACTTCGCGTGCGGCTTCCAGCAGGCGTGCGCGTGTCTGCTCACAGGCCGTGATGGTCTGGTCTGTCATCAGTTTGATTTTTCAGCCGTATCGCCTGCCAATGCTTTATACAATTGCGTAGCGGCTGATAGCTGCGCGCGTCGGACTTGCACCTCACCCTGAAGGGCGGCATAAGCGTCGCGCTGGGCATCGAGCAATTCCAGCTGATTGGCGATCCCCGCCTGATAACGCGCCTCGACCAGGGTCTGACGCTGTTGCTGTGCGCGGGCATTGGCCTGCTGTGCGTCCAGTTGCGAGGTTAAACTGTCCCGCGCGCTCAGCAAGTCGGCCACTTCACGAAACGCCAGCTGGATGGTTTTTTCATACTCGGCCACTGCGATCACGCGACGCGCCTGGGCCACATCCAGATTGGCGGAATTGCGTCCGGCATCGAACAGTGGCAACGTCAGCGCGGGTTGAAAACTCCAGGCATCACTGCCCACACCGAACAGGCCGCTCATCTGCCGGCTGGCCGTACCAAATGCACCGGTCAGACTGATGCGTGGCAGGAAGGCGGCACGCGCAGCCCCAATGTTGGCGTTGGAGGCGATGAGTCGCTGCTCGGCAGCCAGTACGTCCGGACGTTGCAGCAAGACCTCGCTGGGCACACCTGCGATCAGGTCAGGCGTAATACCCTGGTCTGCCAGACTGCGTCCGGCAGGCAAAACAGCAGGCATCTGTCCGACTAACTGGTTCAGCAAATTTTCGGCGGCGGCCAGTTGTCGTTGCAGATTGGCCTGATCGGCCAGCACGGTCTGATAGGCGCCTTCGGCCTGTAACGAATCCAGGTCGCTTGACAGCCCCGCATCGCGACGGTGTCCGATCAGCCCCCTCATCTCGCCGCGCCCACGGGCGGTGGCGTCCGCTAATTGAACGCGCTGTTTTAATTCCAGCACCGACAAATAGGCATTCGCCACGTCGGCAATCAGCGACAATCGGAAAGCACGCTGCGCGGATTCGGTCGAAAGATAACTGGCCTTGGCTGCCGCATTCAGACTGCTCACCCGCCCCCAGAAATCCAGCTCGAACGATACCAGGCTCGCATTCACATCATAGCGTTGCGCCTGAAAAGGACGGCCGGTGAAGGACGTGCTGGCCGGAGACAACGATGCGGTGCGCTGCGCGTTCAGATTCACATTCGGCAAACGGTCGGCCTGCTGTATGCCATATTGCGCACGGGCTTCCGCGATGCGCGCAGTGGCGATGCGCAGGTCACGGTTGTTCTCCAGCGCCGCCAGGATCAACGCCTGCAGGCGTGGATCCGGAAAGTAGACTTGCCAGTCAGGCATAACGACCCCTGTGGTTGCGGGCTTGACTGAATCGGGCCACGTGCCTGGCACCGGCGCTGCGGGGCGCTGATAAGTCGGCGCCAGCGAGCATCCGCCCAGCGCGGCCAGCAGGATCAAAAGGCCGGATTTCTTAATCATGTTTGTTCTCCTCACCATCCACATGTTTACGCGCGTGTCCGGGGAAAATCTTCCGCACTACGACGAAGAACACTGGCACCAGAAACACCGCCAGCAGGGTCGCCGCGATCATTCCGCCCATCACGCCGGTACCGATCGCATGACGACTCTGTGCGCCGGCACCGGTTGATATCGCCAGCGGCAACACACCGACGATGAACGCGATTGAGGTCATCAGAATCGGCCGAAAACGCAAGCGGCAGGCTTCGAGCGTGGCATCGATCAGGCTCATGCCATCGTCCTGCAACTTGCGCGCGAACTCGATGATCAGAATCGCGTTCTTGGACGACAAGCCGATGATCGCGATCAGACCGACCTTGAAATACACGTCGTTGGGCAGGCCGCGCAGCGTCACCGCCAGCACCGCACCGAACACACCGAGCGGCACGACCAGCAGCACCGCAAACGGAATCGACCAGCTCTCATACAGGGCTGCCAGACAGAGGAACACCACGATCAGCGAGATACCGAACAACAGCGGTGCCTGAGCGCCGGACTGCCGCTCCTCGAACGAGGTACCCGACCATTCGAACCCGAATCCCGGCGGCAGTTGTCTGGCCACGTCTTCCATCGCAGCCACCGCTTCTCCGCTGCTTCTGCCGGGTGCAGGCGCACCTGAAATTTTCATCGCGGCAAGTCCGTTGTAGCGGTCCAGCTTGGGAGAGCCGACCACCCAGCGCGGTGTCGCCAGTTCCGACAGAGGTACCATGCTGCCTTTGTTGTTGCGCACGGTCAGTTTCATGATGTCTTCAGGCGTGCGGCGCAGATCGGCTTCTGCCTGCATCTGCACGCGCAGGATGCGCCCCTGCCGCACGAAGTCGTTGATATAGGCGACTCCCAGTGCGGATTGCAACGTTTCATTCAGATCGGCGATCGAGACACCCAGCGTTTCGGCTTTCAAGCGATCCACATCCAGCAACAGCTGGGGGCCGGCCTCCTGACCTTCCGGGCGCATCCCTGCCAGCGCAGGATTCTTCATTGCCAACCCTAACGCCATGTTGCGCGCCTCAAGCAACTTGTCACGCCCCTGCCCGCCTCTGTCCTGCAAACGAAAATCGAAGCCACCCACAGCCGCCAGCTCCGGTATCGGTGGCGGATTGATTGCAAAGATCATCGCCTGTTTGATACGGAAGAACATCATGTTCGCTTTTTTGACCATGGCGGGGGCGGCGCTGTCGGCGGCAGGCCGCTGATCCCAGCTTTTGAGTCGCACAAACACCAGGGCTGCGTTCTGTCCGCGTCCGAAGAACGAGAATCCGGCCACGCCGATCACGTGCTCCACTTCAGGCTGCTTGATGTAAAACTGCTCGACTTGGGACAGAACTTCCAGCGTACGCGCCTGCGTCGCGCCTGACGGCAACTGAACCATGTTGATGAAATAGCCCTGATCTTCTTCAGGCAAAAAGCTGCCCGGCAACTTGCTGAACAACCAGCCCATCGCGATTAAAACAACGGCATATACAAGCAGATAGCGCGATGTTTTCCGGATATTTTTGCTCACATTAGCCGTGTAGCGTGTCGTGGTGCGCGCAAAGAAACGGTTGAACCAGCCGAAAAATCCACCGCTGGGCATCATTTCACGGCCCGGCTCATGCTTGAGCAGCGTCGCGCACAGCGCAGGGGTCAGCGTCAGCGCCATCAGCGCCGAGAACATCATCGTCAGCACCAGCGTGACTGAAAACTGCCGGTAAATCGCGCCCGTGGAACCGGGGAAGAAGGCCATTGGGATGAACACCGCCATCAGCACCAGCGTGATCGCGATAATCGCGCCGACGATCTGGTCCATTGCCTTGCGTGTCGCATCGCGCGGCGACAAACCTTCCGTGGTCATGATGCGTTCGACGTTCTCCACCACCACGATCGCATCGTCCACCACGATACCGATCGCCAGCACCATCGCGAACAGCGTCAGCACATTGATCGAATAACCCAGCAGATAAAGGCCGACCAAGGCGCCTACCAACGCGATCGGAATCACGATGGCCGGAATCAGCGTCGCGCGCCAGTTTTCCAGGAACAGATACATGACCAGCACCACCAGCACCAGCGCCTCGGCCAGACTTTTCAGCACTTCGCTGATCGATACATCGATAAACTTGGAGGTGTCATAAGGCACCACCCAGTCGATCGATTTCGGGAAGAATTTCGCAAGCTCCGTCATTTTGCCATTAACCGCCTTCACCGTATCCAGCGCGTTGGCGCCGGGAGAGAGGCGAATGGCCACTGCAGCGGTTGGATTACCGTCGATTCGGGCCGTGCGCGAATAGTCCTGCGCACCCAGTTCGACACGGGCGATATCCCTGACGCGCAATGCAGAACCGTCCGGATTAGTGCGCACGATGATGTTGCCGAATTCTTCCGGCGTGGACAGTCGGCTGCGCGTGACGATCACCGCATTGAGTTCCTGTCCCGGCGCAGACGGCAACTGCCCCAGCTCACCGGTCGCCAGCTGCGAATTCTGCGCGCGGACCGCACGCGACACATCGGCCGGCGACAGATTGTAGTGTTGAAGTTTTTCGGGTTTGAGCCACAGTCGCATCGAATATTCGGTGCCGAACAGCAGCACCTCACCTACGCCCGGCACGCGGCGCAGACTATCGATTACATTGGCGGTAGCAAAACTGCCCAGCGCCACATCACTCAGGCTCTTGTCGGGTGAAAACAGCGCGACGAACATCACGTAATTGCGCGCCGTCTTGGTCACGGTGATGCCTAAACGTCGCACATCCTCAGGCAGGCGAGCTTCGGCCCGCTTGATGCGGTTCTGCGCTTCGACCGAGGCCAGATCGAGATTTGATCCCGCCTCGAAGGTCAGCGTGATGCTGCCGGTACCCAGCTCGGAGGCCGATTCCATGTACAGCAGATGCTCGATACCGTTCATTTCCTGTTCGAGCAGGGCGATCGATGTTTCCTCGATGACCTGCGCGGAAGCGCCGGGATAACTGACGGAAATGGTCAGCGCGGGAGGCGCGACAGACGGATACTGGGAAACCGGCAGGTTTTTCAATGCAAGCGCACCGCCCAGCAGGATGACCAGCGCGATAACCCAGGCGAAGATGGGGCGGTCGATAAAGAATTTTGCGAACATGGCCGGCCTACTTCCTGACTTCGGGTTGTTTGTTTCCCGCAGCAGATTGAGCCGGTTTTGCCGGCATTATCGGAGCGGATGCATCCCACGGCACGGGCTTGACCACCGTACCGGGGCGCGCCTTCTGCAAACCGTTCACGATGACCTGCTCGCCGCCCTTCAATCCTTCGGTGATGATGAAATCTGTCCCCGCCATGCCGCCGGTCTTGACCGGCATCGGTGTCGCCTTACTCTCCTCGCCCACCACCACCATCACAAACTGCCCCTGAGGACCGGATTGTACGGCGCGCTGTGGTACACGTATCGCGTTCTCAGCCATCGCTTCGGGGAAGCGGATATGCGCAAACATGCCCGGCAACAAATCATGCTGCGGATTGGCAAACTCGGCGCGCAACGATACCGAACCGGTAGCAGGATCGACAGCCATGTCGGTGAAGAAAATCTTGCCGGCCTGCGGATAGACGCTGCCGTCTTCGAGCAGCAATTCAACCTTGACGGATTCAGCCCGCTTCAGCCGGCCGCTCTTGATGGCCTGCTTTAAGCGCAGCAGATCGGCTCCCGGCTGGGTGAAATTGACATAAATCGGATCAATCTGTTCGATCGTCGCGAGCAACGTAGGCTCGCCCTTGCCAACCAATGCGCCTTCCGTCACCAGTGTGCGGCCGATGTGACCGGAAATGGCGGCAGGAACGTGTGCATGTTCCATATCTTCAACGGCGCGCGCCAGAGCCGCCTCGCTTTGCTTGACGCGGGCTGCTGCAATATCGTATTCCTGCTGGCTTACCGCCTTGATCGGCAGCAACGGCTTGTATCGTTCCACCGTTTGCCGCGCGATCGATAGATCAGCCTCAGCCGCAGCGGCTGTCGCTTTGTAGGTGAGAGAACTGATCTGGTACAGAGGCGTACCCGCTTTTACATCCGTCCCCTCGGTGAACAGGCGCTTTTCGATCACGCCTTCAACGCGCGCACGCACCTGAGCGGTGCGATACGCTTGCAAGCGTCCCGGCAAATCCTGGGTCAGCGTCGCGCTGCCCCGTACCACGGTAATCACATCCACTTCAGGTGGCGGCATTCCCGCACCCGGACCCGCACCGGGCTTGTCAGCTCCGCCGCAAGCGCTCAGCAGACTAATTAACAGGAGTAGCGGGACGAACGGCTTGGATCGTAGGTTCATGTTGATTTCCATGGGGGTTTACCGGGTGCGGTGCGGCTAAGGACGAATAATCAAATCCGCATCAAGGAACGCAACATATCAAACGCTTGTTTGAAAGTAAAGCACTCCGTATCAAACCAGCCTGATCAGATCATCTACACAGGATATTTTCATCACCGCATTCATCTCGTCCGCACCCAGTGGCTGGACCGATTCCAGTTGATGTTGCAACACGCGCAAACCGGCCTCTGAAGCATCAGATCCGGCGGCCTGACGCTGCCTGACGCGTTCCCGCAAAATATCAGGATCGGCCTGTAAATCAAGTATCTGAAAATCCAGGCCAAGGCGTTGCGCCAGATCGCGGAACAGATCGCGTTGTTCGCGTTCGAGAAAGGCAGCATCGACGATTACCGGCCAGCCTGCTGCCAGTAAACCTTCCGCCAGATCAGCCAGATGTGCATAGGTGCGGCGACTTGCCTGCTGCGTGTATAGGCCTTCGCCAATATCACCCCCACTTTTATCCAGCGCAGTCAGTCCTGCCAGCCGCTTGCGCTCGACATCGGAGCGCAGCCGTATCAGACCGTTTTTTTCCAACAAGGATTGGCTAAGCATCGTCTTGCCCGAACCGGACAGACCATGGGCAATCCATAGCGACAGGGAAGAGGGACGTGCAAGTTGTTCGGCCAGTTGCAGACAGCTTGTCACCTCGGCGCGGCTTGCACTGCAACCCTGCTCTACGCGCAGCGCCGCCACTTTTGCGCGCACCAGCGCGCGATAAACCGCGTAATAGTGCAACAGCGCGACGCCCTGATAATCGCCGGTAGCTTCCAGCCAGGCATTGAGGAAACGCTGCGCCAGGCCGGCATGCTGTCGATGCAGCAGATCCATGTAACAGAAGGCCACTTCCGAAATGACGTCTATCCAGCGCAGCGCAGGGCTGAATTCCAGACAGTCGAACATCACCAGATGCCCGTCCACCCAGGCCAGGTTAGCCAGATGCAGGTCGCCGTGACATTCGCGCACCCGGCCACTTTTCTTTCGTTCCTGCATCAGCGGCGCCAGATTCGCATGCTCGGTCTCGCACCAGTTCTGCAGCTGCGCCAGTAGACGGCACTCAACAGAGTCTGACAGCCGGGATGACAATAACTGGAAATTCTCCGTAACAGGCCGAATGATTGCCACCGCGTCACCCCACGGACTGTCGGCAGGCGCCATCTCGCATTCGAACTGATGAAAATGCGCGAGGCGCGCTGCCAGCGCATCTATCTGCGCATAGCCCAGCTCACCCCGTTCGGCCACTTGATCCAGCGTGGCGTCACCCGGAAACTGGCGCATCTTGACCGCGTATTCCACGATATCACCGGCACTGTTGATGCGCGGCGCATCGACACTTCCGCGGATCGATGCCACGTCCAGATAAATGTCGGCAGCCAGCCGCCGGTTCAGGCGCAGTTCCTCAACACAATCCTGCTGCCGCAGTTCCAGCGTGGAAAAATCCAGAAAACCCAGATTGACTGGCTTCTTGATCTTGTAGGCATATATACCTGTCAGCAACACCCAGGAAATATGCGTCTCGACCAACGCCACCTTTTCCACCGGATGGTCATAGCAGGCCGGATCAGTCAGCAGCGCGCGGATTAGCGGCGGCAAAGAGGGACTGTTCATCATCAAGGAATGAGCTCCTCACTCAAGTTGACCAAAAACAGCATCATTCCCGCGAAGGCAGGAATGACGGACTAATGAATCAGTTTAAATAGCTGCGAAAAGAGATGGCCCACTGCAGTTTAGTCCTCCGCCTTTTTCATTTCCAGCGCCAGCTGATACAGCTCACTGCGGTTCGCTCCGGTAATTTTAGTGGCCACCTGCACCGCCTGTTTGAGCGGCAATTCCGCCAGCAACAGGGTGAGCGTGGCCAGCGTATCGGCAGACAAACCTTGCTCAGGCTGCGCGCCCGAGACGAGCACGACGAATTCGCCGCGCTGCTGGTTGGAGTCCGACTCCAGCCAGGCCTGCGCATCGGCCAGGGTGCAGGCATGGATCGTCTCGAACAGCTTGGTAACTTCACGCGCCAGCACGATTTTTCGATCCCCCCCCAGTACCGCGTGCAGGTCGGCGATGCACTCGACGATGCGGTGCGGCGCCTCATAAAACACCAGCGTATAGGGGTGACCGATCAAGCCTTGCATCACGGTGCGGCGTGCAGCCGATTTATTGGGCAAAAACCCATAAAACAAGAAATGCGGCTCACTCATACCCGATGCCGACAACGCCGCCACCACCGCACTCGCGCCCGGGATCGGGATTACCCGCAGCCCCGCTGCCAGCACCGCCTGCACCAGCAATGCGCCGGGATCGCTGACGGCAGGCGTACCCGCATCGCTGACAAAGGCCACGCTGTGACCTGCCTGTATCGAGGCAACCAGCTTTTCTGCCGCGCCGCGTTCATTGTGCTGATGCACAGCAATCAATTGTTTGGCATGAATGCCGTGATGCTTCAGCAAATGCGAGGTGTTGCGCGTGTCTTCCGCCGCGACCACGTCAGCGCCTGCCAGCACGTCGAGCGCGCGCAGCGTTATGTCGCGCAGATTCCCTATCGGGGTGGCAACTACATATAATGCGGGTTCCAACTTTTGCGGATGTTCGATATGCAACGTAAGTTCCCTTTTCAATGGTTTCGGGTACAGTGGTTTCGGACACGGTGTTTTCAAGTCTGCACCCTGCTCGCACTATACGTGAGCGGGTATGGCAGCGCCACCGCCGAGGCGCTCTTGCCCGCTGAGCAGATGCCAGTTGCGCATATCGCGTTGTTGTTGCCGCTGAATTCTGCGGTGCTGGGTACGGCGGCGGCAGCCGTGCATCAGGGCATCCTGGCGGCCGCCAGCCTGCAGGGACAGGGCCTGCCGGTGCGCGTGTACAGCGACTATGACGAAGCGGACAGCGTAATTGCTACCTACAAACGCGCGGTCGCCAATGGCGCGGTCGCGGTGCTGGGGCCGTTGACCCGCAATGGCATTCGCCAGCTGGCGGATGAAAAAACGCTCCCAGTTACGACCCTTGCGCTGAACATCATCGAAGGTCAGGCACCGCCGCAGCTCTATTTCTTCGGCATGGCAATTGAAGCGGAGGCGCGGCAAATCGCGCAGCTGGCCAGAAAACAGGGCATGAAGCAGGCCATCGTGATTACCGCACCCGAACCCCTGGCTCGCCGCCTGCAATTCGCGTTCGAAGAGCAATGGACGGCGCAAGGCGGAACGATACTGCGCGAAATCGAATACAGCGGCGACACGATGGTGTTTGCGGATATCGCAGCCACACCGGACACGATGGCCTTTTTCGCGAGCGATGCCGAAAAATCGCGCACGATACGCCCCTATCTGCCGAACAACCTGGCAACCTATGCCACTTCGCAGCTGTACGCAGGCAACAAAGACACGATGCTCAATTTCGATTTTGACGGAATCCGTTTCGTCGACATGCCCTGGCTGATGCAAACCGACCAGCCTGCCATCATGGCTTATCCGCACGCCTCCCCCCCACTGTCTACGGATCAGGAACGGCTCTACGCGCTGGGCATAGACGCCTATCGGTTGATTAAGGCGCTGATTGGCACTCCAATTAAAACGGCGCTGCTGCTGGACGGCGTAACCGGGCGAATAAGGCTTAGCGGCCAGACCTTCCGGCGCGAAGCGCTGCCGGCACTGTTCGTGCAGGGTCGAGGGCAAGCGGCTGACGCACCGGTTGCCCAGGCAGTGCAAATGTTTCCTGATCAGTTCAAAAACATTCCGGGTGCCGACGCCGTGCTGCCGATGGGTATGCCTGTCAAACCGTGAACGAGGCCGAGCATTGGGCTGCGGAGTTTTTGCAGCAACAGGGGTTAAAAATGGTCACGCAAAACTATCGCAGCAGGTACGGCGAGATCGACCTGATCATGCTGGACGGCGACACGTTGGTCTTCGTCGAGGTGCGTCAGCGCAGCAGCAGCAAGTATGGCGGCGCTGCGGGCAGCATCGACAGACACAAACAACATCGGCTGATCCGCACCGCGCAGCACTACCTTGCCGGACTTGACCTCACCCCGCCGTGCCGCTTCGATGCCGTGCTGATGGACGATACAAAAGGCCTTAACGCGCAGTGGCTCAAAAATGCGTTTGATGCCTGATTCGGTTAATATCTGCCCTCAGAACAAATACTGCCCCAAACCATGGACATCAAAAAACGCATCATCAAGCATTTCACCGACAGCGCTGAACTCAAGCTGAAGGTCATGGACGCGCTTGCCACGCCGATCGCCGACGCCGCGCAGTTGTTTTTCGACTGCGTCACCAACGACGGCAAAATATTGTGCTGCGGTAATGGCGGGTCGGCTGCCGATGCTCAGCACTTTGCGGCGGAATTGCTCAATCGCTTCGAGATCGAACGCCCGGGACTAGCGGCAGTCGCCTTGACGACCGACAGCTCGGTGCTCACCTCCATCGCCAACGATTATGATTTCAGCCTGATTTTCTCCAAGCAGGTGCGTGCGCTCGGCTTGCCCCGCGACAGCCTGCTGGCGATTTCGACCAGCGGTCACTCGCCGAATGTCGTTGCGGCAATCCGCGCAGCACACGACCGCAATATGCGCGTCGTCGCGCTGACCGGCCGGGATGGCGGTGAAATGGCCAGCATCCTCAGGCCGGGTGACGTGTCGATATGCGTAGACGGACGCAGCACTGCACGAATTCAGGAAGTTCACCTGCTTGCCTTGCATTGCATCTGCGATGCGATCGACTACCAGTTAATGGGAGAGTAATAATGCGCAACTTATTGATTATTTTAGCTTTATCTGTTTCTCTGCAAGGCTGTTTTCCGGTGGTCGCAGCAGGAACCGGCGCCGGCATCCTGATGGGTCAGGATCGCCGTTCAGGCGGCGCCTATGTCGAAGATGAAGGTATCGAAATAAAGGCGTTCGATCGTATCGGCAAACAGTTCAAGAGCACGGTGCATGTGAATGTCACCAGCTATAACCGCAACGTGCTGATCACCGGTGAAGTATCCGATGAAACCGCCAAAGCTCAGGTCGAACGCATCGTCGCCAATATCCAGAATGTAGGCAAAATATACAACGAGCTGGTCGTTGCAGGCCAGAGCTCGCTGACGTCGCGCAGCAACGACAGCCTGATCACCTCAAACGTAAAGTTGCGCTTTGTCGGCGACAAACGCTTCAGCGCCAACAGCTTTAAAGTCGTAACGGAAAACGGCACCGTGTATTTGATGGGTATCGTCAACCGTGCGGAAGCTGCCGCTGCCAGCGCAGTGGCCAGCGGCAGCAGCGGCGTGTCGCGCGTCGTCGAACTGTTTGAATACGTGGATTAAATGTATCCCACCCCTGCATTCGAAGCCCGGTTGTGCACGCTTGAGCAATTGTCCACGCGGCTAGCCACCCTGCCCCGCCCGCTGGTTTTCACCAATGGCTGCTTTGACGTGTTGCATCGCGGCCATGTGACCTATCTCGCGCAAGCCCGCGCGCTGGGCGCCTCCCTGATCGTGGGCGTAAACAGCGATGCGTCGGTGAAACGCCAGGGCAAGGGGGCTGACCGCCCGATCAATACCGAACAGGATCGCATGGCGGTACTCGCGGCCCTTGAATCCGTCAGCCTGATCATCCAGTTCGATGAAGATACGCCACTTAACCTGATCCTGGCCTGCCGCCCTGACGTACTGGTGAAAGGCGGTGACTGGAAACCGGAAAACATCGTCGGCAGCCGCGAAGTGCTGAGATGGGGCGGCACAGTTCACAGCATCCCGTTCCGGCATGAACGCTCCACGACCGCTTTATTGAAGAAAATCAGATCATTATGAACACGACGCCTATCCCGACCGAAATCACGTTGCACCAGCAATCGAAAATACTGGAAGTCGCCTTCGATGACGGCGCTCACTACAAGCTGCCCTTTGAATTTTTGCGTGTCTTCTCACCGTCCGCTGAAGTTCGCGGCCACGGCCCCGGACAGGAAGTGCTGCAAACCGGCAAGCTTAATGTAATGCTGACCGGCGTCGAGCCTGTCGGCAGCTATGCAATCAAACTGACCTTCGACGACGGACACGATTCAGGCCTGTATACCTGGGAATATCTACATGATCTGGGTCAATACCAGAGCGGCATATGGCACGATTATCTGAGCAAACTGGAAGCGGCAGGCGCGAGCCGCGAACCCGGACTGAATCAAACCGCCGCACCAGCCAAAAGCTGCGGCCGATAGGAGATATTCGATGAGCAAAACCACCCATTTCGGTTTCGAGACCGTCGACGAAACAGACAAGGCGCGGCGCGTCGCGGGCGTATTCACCTCGGTCGCCAGCAAGTACGACATCATGAACGATCTGATGTCGGCAGGGTTGCACCGTCTCTGGAAGCGGTATGCGGTCAGCGTCAGCGGCGTACGCGCGGGCCAGCGCGTGCTGGACGTGGCGGGCGGATCAGCCGATCTGTCGCGATTGTTCCTGAAGAAAGTCGGCAGCAGCGGTCAGGTCGTCCTCACCGACATCAACAACGCGATGTTGCGCGTCGGGCGCGACCGCCTGCTCGACGAGGGCATCAGCACCCCGGTTACTCAATGCGATGCCGAACACCTGCCCTTCCCGGACAATTACTTTGATTGTGTCAGCATCGCCTTCGGCCTGCGCAACGTTACGCACAAGGACGCTGCGCTGCGCGAGATGAAGCGCGTGTTGAAACCCGGCGGGCGCGTCATCGTGCTGGAGTTTTCAAAAGTCGCCAAACCGCTGGAAAAAGCCTACGATTTGTACTCCTTCAAGCTGCTGCCGAAGATGGGCCAGCTGATTGCCGGCGATGCGGAAAGCTATAAGTATCTGGCCGAATCCATCCGCATGCACCCGGGACAGGAAGAGTTGAAACAGATGATGGTGGATGCAGGCCTGGAACGCGTCGAATACTTCAATCTGACCGGCGGCGTGGTCGCGGTGCACAGGGGATACAAGCTGTAGCAACGAATTTGAAGCTCCTTATTTAACATTTAATCAATAAGATACAGGAAATACCATGAGCGGCTTACCAAAATGCCCCCAATGCGGTTCGGAATTCACCTACGACGACGGCAGTCAGTATGTCTGCCCGGAGTGTGCGCATGAGTGGTCTAAAGAGAGTTCCGCCGAAGCAGCAGACCAGCAGCGCGTCTATAAGGATGCCTTCGGCAATGTGCTGGTCGACGGTGACTCGGTCACGGTGATCAAGGATCTGAAGGTCAAGGGTTCCTCCTCTGTCGTCAAGGTGGGGACCAAGGTTAAGAACATCCGTCTCGTCGACGGCGACCACGACATCGACTGCAAGATCGATGGCATCGGCTCAATGCAGCTAAAGACCGAGTTCGTCAAGAAGGCCTAGTACCTGTCGGAGCAAACAGGACAGTGATGCATTACACACCGCCTGCCGATAACGGCCTGGAACTGATCTACTGCGATGATTCACTGATTGTAGTAAACAAGCCAGCCGGACTGCTGTCCGTGCCGGGTCGCGGTGAGGACAAGCAGGATTGTCTGTCCGCGCGCCTCCAGCGCGATTTCCCCGATGCACTGATCGTGCACCGGCTGGACATGGCGACTTCCGGTTTGCTGGTGTTCGCACGCGGCGTGGCAATGCAGCGCCGCCTTTGTGAAATTTTCCGTGAGCGTAAGGTGGAAAAACGTTACGTGGCCGTAGTGGCGGGACAAGTGCAGCCTGAAACCGGCGAGGTGGATTTGCCTGTCGCTGCCGACTGGCCGAACCGCCCGCTGCGCAAAATCGATGCCGAGACTGGCAAACCCTCGCTAACGCGCTATCGGGTACTGGCACAAGGCACAGATACCACCCGTGTTGAACTGGAACCGGTCACCGGTCGCACGCATCAGTTACGCGTACACCTGAAGGCAATCGGCCACCCGATTCTGGGCGATGCCTTGTATGGTGATCCTGAGCGTGCGCCACGGCTGCTGTTGCACGCACTGTCGTTAAGTTTTCATCACCCGGAAAGTCATGCGGCGCTCAACTTTGTCTGCCCTGCTCCCTTCTGAATGGCATTCGTTATAATGCGTCCTACCCATCACTGATCAGGAATCATCCATGTCCGCCCCTAACCGTGCAGCAATATTCGGCCTGAGTTTTATCGCTATGATCATCGCAGGCTTCGCCGCCTATATCTGGGTAGCCTTGCACTGGAGTTACTCCGAAGGTGAACGCGCAGGTTTTATGCAAAAGTTGTCGCATAAAGGATGGTTGTGCAAGACATGGGAAGGCGAGCTGTCTCTGGTAGCCCTCCCCGGCGCCGCACCCGAGAAATTTTACTTCTCGGTGCGTGACGAGGCCATCGCACAGCAAATCAATGCGAGTGTCGGTCAACGTGTCGCGCTGACCTATCAGCAGCACAAGGGGCTGCCAACTTCCTGCTTTGGCGAAACAGAGTATTTCGTGACGGAGGTCAAGGTCGTCAAATGAAATAATCGCGCCACGATGAAACTTATCCCCAGCCGGGTTGCCTGATGGCACGCAACCTTCTGGCAACGGTAGCGTTGCTGTTATACTCCGCCCAGTATCAAACGACGAATGAGGAATACATGAAAAAATTATTGATGTTGCTGACGATTGCTTTAACTTGCCTGAGTTTGTTTGCCACGACCGCTGAAGCCAAGCGTTTTGGCGGCGGCAGCAGTTCCGGAAAACAACGCACGATGGCGCCGCAACAGGCACAAAAAGCGCCAACAGCGGCACCAGCCGCAGCACCTGCAGCGCCCGCTTCGACCGGCAACAAGTGGATGGGTCCGCTGGCAGGTCTGGCAATCGGTGCAGGCTTGGCCACGATGTTCGCTGGCGGCATGGGCGGAATGGGGGGGTTAGGCGGCGCGATGAGCAGCATTCTGATGGCACTGCTCGCAGCCGGCGCCGTGATGTTCGCGATTTCGATGTTCCGCAAGAAGCAGCAACCGGCCATGCAGTCGATGCAATACGCAGGAGCCGGCGCACCTTACCAGGCACCTGAGCCGATGCAGTACACCGGTGGCTCTGCCGCCGTTGCAGCGCCAGTTGCCGGCAACATTCCAGCTGATTTTCCGGTGGATAGTTTCCTGCGCAGCGCAAAGACTTCGTTCATCCGCCTGCAAGCCGCGAATGACCGCAAAGACTTGAACGACATCCGCGAATACACCACGCCGGAAATGTTCGCTGAAATCTCGATGCAGATGCATGAGCGCGACAATACGCCGCAAACCACTAACGTGATCGCGATCAACGGCGAATTGCTGGAAGTGGCAAATGAAGGCGACTGGGCAATTGCCAGCGTACGTTTCACCGGCCAGCTGAGTGAAAACAACGGCGTTGCAGAAAACGTGGACGAGATCTGGCACGTGCAGAAGAATCTGAAAGATGACAAGTCAGTCTGGCTGCTGTCGGGTATTCAGCAAACCAACCTGCACTAAGCATGATCGCCCGGCTCTATGCGTCAGCATTGAATCATTTGCTCGCGCAGAACAGCTGGGCATTCGAGCGGCTGGCGCGATTTTCCGGCAAGACGGCGCGATTTGAAATCGCGCCGTTTTCAATTGCCTGCACCATTCTGCCTGACGGCGCACTGACCAGCGCAGACAAAACAGTCGGCGCAGATGCCGTTTGCATCATCGCCCCGTCTTTACTGCCTCGGCTGGCGTTGCACGATGAAATGGCACACGCAGAAATTCAAAGTTCGGGAGACGCCGCGTTGCTTGCTGAAATTTTCTTCCTGTCGCGCAATTTGCGCTGGGACGCGGCGGAAGACTTGAGCCAGGTCACCGGTGATATCGCAGCAGAACGCATCGTCCAGACAGTCCAAAACAGTCCATTCGGTGCATCGGCTGTCAATCTGGCGCAGGCTGCGGCGGAATACTTCACAGAAGAGCGGCCCCTGATCGCCAAGCCACAGCAGATCAATTCATTCATGCAGCAGGTAGACACGTTGCGCGACGACATGGCAAGACTCGAACAACGCATCCAAGCCCTCACCTCCAACCCCTCACCCGTAGCGGTAGAGGCGGGTAAATAACATGCGCTTCTTTCGCCTTTTCAAAATCATCTTTGTCATACTGAGCTTCGGGCTGGACGAATTTTTACTGGCGCATGATCGGGTGCGCTGGTTACGCGCCCCGCTCAATCGTCTGCTGTTCTTGCGCGACATCTCACAACCGCGTGCGGTGCGCCTGAGACTCGCACTGGAGAGCCTCGGGCCGATATTCGTCAAGTTCGGGCAAATGCTCTCGACCCGGCGCGACCTGATGCCGACTGATCTGGCCGACGAGTTGGCCAAGTTGCAGGATCAGGTGCCGCCGTTTCCCTCATCACAGGCCATAGCCCTGCTGGAAGCGACTTACAGAAAGCCCTTGCTCGACGTGTTCAAGCGTTTCGATGAAACGCCGATCGCCAGCGCATCGGTAGCGCAGGTGCATTTCGCCGAACTGCACGATGGTCGCGAGGTGGCGGTCAAAATCCTGCGTCCGGGCATCTCGCTCACGATTGCGCACGATATCGCACTGATCAAGATCGCCGCCGATATGATCGAATGGCTGTGGGCCGATGGCCGCCGCCTGAAACCCCGCCGCGTAATCGAAGAATTCGAAAAACATCTGTCCGACGAACTCGATCTGACGCGTGAAGCCGCCAACGGCAGCCAGCTGAGACGCAACTTTGCCAGCTCCGGCCTGCTGCTCGTCCCCGAAATGTTCTGGGATTACTGCACCAGCGACGTGATGGTCATGGAACGCATGTATGGCATGCCGGTCAGCCAGGTGGATGCGCTGCGCAGCGCTGGCGTGGATATTCCGAAGCTGGCGGCGAACGGGGTCGAGATTTTCTACACACAGGTATTCCGTGACGGATTTTTTCATGCCGACATGCACCCCGGCAACGTTCAAGTGTCGCCAGATGGGCGCTATATCGCTCTGGATTTCGGCATCATGGGCACGCTGACCGATATCGACAAAAATTATCTCGCACAGAATTTCATCGCATTTTTTCAGCGCGATTACAAACGCGTCGCCGAAGTGCATATAGAATCAGGCTGGGCACCCAAGGAGACCCGCGTTGATGAGCTCGAATCGGCCATCCGTGCGGTATGCGAGCCGATCTTTGACAGACCATTGCGCGAAGTCTCCTTCGGGCGTGTGCTGCTGCGTCTGTTCCAGACCTCGCGTCGATTTGGCATCGAGATTCAGCCGCAACTGGTATTGCTGCAGAAGACCCTGCTCAACATCGAAGGACTGGGATTGCAACTCGATCCTGAACTGGATCTGTGGAAGACGGCCAAGCCCTGGCTGGAACGCTGGATGAGCGAACAGGTCGGCTGGCGGGGATTCATCAAGGCCGTTCGTGCAGAAGCACCGCGTTACGCCACGCTGCTGCCACACCTGCCACGTTTGCTGCATCAGCGCCTGATCGATAACCCATCCGCCGGGCTTGAATCATCGATGCAGCTCCTGCTGGTACAACAGCAGCGCCGCAATACGTTGCTGACCGTAATCATCGTGATTTTACTGCTGCAGATGGCCTGGGTGCTGCTGGGCTAATTGCGGGGCGATCACGCAAGTCTGATCACTTCTTTCAGTATTTTGCGACCATCTGCCTGTACGCGCAACTTCTGCGCATACGCTTCAAAACCGCCGAGTGGCAATGGCCGGCTGAAGAAATAACCCTGATAACAATAGCAGCCGGCCTGAGCCAGAAAGTCGCGTTGCGCTACCGTTTCCACCCCCTCAGCAATGACGCCCATGCCAAGCGAATTGGCCAGTGCAATGATGGTATTGGCAATCGCCGCATCATTTGGATCGCTCAACACGTCGCTGACAAAGGAGCGGTCGATTTTCAGCTGATCCAGCGGCAGACGCTTCAGGTAGGAAAGCGACGAATACCCGGTGCCAAAATCATCCAGCGAGAAAGCCACGCCTTGAACTTTGAGCACAGACATCTTCTCGATGATCTTATCCACATTGGCGACCAGCAGGCTTTCTGTCAGCTCCAGTTTCAGTCGCTGCGGATTGGCACCGCTGTTATCGAGCGCTGACAGCACCTGCTCGATAAAGTCGTGCTGGTGGAACTGATGGGCGCTGACATTCACCGCCAGCGTGAGATGTGCCATCTCAGGCTGACTGGCCCATATAGCCAATTGAGCGCAGGCAGATTCCAGCACCCAGCGGCCTAGCGGCAGAATCAGCTTGGTATCTTCTGCCAGTTGAATGAAGTCAGCTGGCATCAACATGCCACGTTTTGGATGTTGCCAGCGTACCAGAACCTCGGCACCCGTCAGGCGATCTTCACCTTCAATCTGAGGTTGGAAGTGCAGCAGAAACTGCTGCTCGGTGACAGCCCGTCGCAAATCACTCTCCAGCGTCGCGCGTTCCATTACGGCGGACTCCATGTCCGGATCGAAGAATCGAATTGCATTGCGCCCCGCCTCCTTGGACCTGTACATGGCAAGGTCGGCCTGCTTCATCAGATCGTCGATTGACGTCTGCTCCCCGATAAACAGCGTTGCGCCGATACTCGGCGTATTGTGAAATTCGACCTCATTCAGGTGATACTTCTGGTTAAGCGTGCTGAGCACGTTATGTCCGACAACCTCGGTCTGGGCTGCCGCACTAATCTTGCTGTTGTTAAGGCAGGTTAACACCACCACGAATTCATCACCACCCAGCCGCCCCACGGTATCCTCAGCACGAACACAAGAGGCCAGACGTATTGCCACCTGCTTCAACAGCAGGTCACCCACATGATGACCCAGCGTGTCGTTGATCGTTTTGAAGTTGTCCAGATCAATAAAAATCAGCGCACAATAACCGCAGCTATCGGAGTCTGCGATGGCCTGCCTCAGGCGATCCATCAGCAAGGTGCGATTGGGCAGGCCGGTGAGCTGGTCATAATAGGCAAGCTCGTTAATCCTGACTTCCGATTTCTTGCGCTCGGTAATGTCGTAATGAGAGCCGACATAATTGGTCACCTCGCCATTCTCATCCTTGACCGCCGAGATCGTCATCCATTTCGGAAACACCGTGCCATCCTTGCGCCGATCCCAGATTTCACCCTGCCACAATCCCTGATTGTCGATCGCTTCCCACATCTCTTTATAAAACATCGCGTTGTGACGACCCGACTTGAATATGCTCGGCGTCTGACCCACGACTTCGGCGAGTGTGTAACCGGTGTTCTCGGTAAAGGCCCGGTTAACCTTCAGAATAACACTGTGAACGTCGGTGACGATCATGGCCTCCTGAGAATCGAAGGCCGCAGCGGCGATACGCAGACTATTTTCCGTCTGCCTGCGCTCCGCGAGCTCACGCAGATGGCTCTGATCAAGCTGATACCTCATGCGCGCCAGCAGTACGGCGAACAGCATCAACAGGGCGCTACTGACTGACGCCCACCACAAGTAAACCTGCACGTGGCGGTGATATTCAGCCAACTGCTCCTGCTCGGATAATCCGGCGATGACGGTCATCGGAAAATCGTAAAGCTTGCGTGCGCTGGTGTAGCGCCGCACACCATCCCATGAGCTGACCAGAACCTGAGGCAGACTTTCATCATCATCTGCCCCCGGTGCCATCGACGGGTAATCGACCGAATCGCCGACAGACACCACATCACCCGTGCGCCTTGCCCTGAATACGCCGTCTGTACCCATCATCCCGATCACGCCCTGCTCGCCCAATAGCGACTTCTCATAGCCGCTGACGAAATACGTGGCATCCACTGTGACCGACACCACACCGGAGAAAGATCCATCAGGAGCCATAAGCCGGCGGCTGAACTGCAATTCAACGGAACCCGGAAGAGGGCGATTGACGGCGAGAACATCACTCTGGCGCGCCATCTTGAAGTTATCCTGTTCGGCGATATTGATCCTCCCGTTCGCCTGAGTGCTCGCCACGACATCGCCATGCCGATCTGTGATGCTGACGACAAAGATCAGTTCTGCCGGCAACAAGCCCCCTGCCTTTAATTCAAGCAGTGCATCGGGCTTACCTTTAATTTCATAGGTATATTTTACCAACTTCAAAGTCTGATCGATTTCACGCAGCGCACGCACGGCCTGCGCCTGATAAGTCGCGACCAGCTCCTGGCTCATGACAGTCGCCGTGTGTTCCGCTCCGGTGCGTTCGACATCGATCAGATGCAGAATCACGGCCCAGATTGCGGCCAGCATCATAAGTACGAATACCAGAAACAGCATATAGGAATAAGCGATTTCACTAATCCAGTGCCGGATTTGGCTGACTGCACGCTTAAACAAACTTATCGAAAGCATCGCTTTTATCCTGAAAAAACTCCAGCGGGCTTATTCATCTTCGCCTCTTTCAAACTATTCCCGGATCAAAGCCTTGACGCTGGCATCGACCATATTCCGCTGTATGTATCCGATTGCATTGGGATTTTCAGCGATCCATTTTTTCACTTCACTATCGTTTAATACTGTTTTCGGCGGACGCCCCCTGCCGGTAAAAATGAGCTTGGCCCAGTTGGCCTTGATTTGCGCCGCGGACTTCCCTGCAAATGTTAAGTAAAACTCGTCGCGCGTAACAACCCCCTCGGTCTGGTCGACAGGTTGAGCCTGTTCACCATTGGGAAAAAGGGTGGACTTGCCCGTGAAAATATTCACGATCTGCTCTTTACTCAGAGACGTCACCGGATTTCTGGCTGACACCACCGCAATCACATCGGCCATCGACGCACGGCAATTGAGACTCAGCACAAGTCCTGCGACGGCCAGCCCCAGACGATTCATATTGGATAGGTTCTTTTTCATCAGAATACCCAATCTATCGTTGCGCTAACAAGGTTGAAACTGCCGCCGGTTTTAAAACCTGGCTGAGCGTTGATCAACAAACCTGAAGATCCTGCATCCAGACTGATGTGCTCGTATTGCAGCTTCAGATCGGTATTCTTCATCAGGTCCCAGCGGCAGCCGAGGGTAACCGTCGTCCCGGTAGTGGGTTTCAGAAAACCATTGAGTCCTGCGTTAAGGCCCGCAGCAAAGCCTACCAGGAACGGATTAACGGCCCCGAGGTTCAACCCGGGATCGCTGGTCGTGCTCAGTTTTTTCGACCTGCTATAGGCAACATAAGGCGTGAAGTTACCTGTTCGGTAGCCGCTGCTGACATACCACGCACGCTGTTCACCCATGAACGAGGGCAGAATTTTGCTCTGGCCGATCTCGCTCATCACGAACCATTTGCCGGGATCGTAGCTCGCACTGGCCCCCCAGAAGGTGATCGGCACCTTGTAAGAACCATATTTATTGGCGAGTGCGACGCCTTGCGGGCCAAACTGTTTAAATAGATCAAAGAAAGTATTCACGCCATCCAGGCTCAGATTTGAGCGCTGATAAGCCAGACGCAGGGTCGTGGGGCCGGTTTCATAGGTATCGAAAACGCCCCAGCTATTCCTCGCCGGATTGTTTGCGATCGCCGGATTGTAGGCATTGCCCGGACTTTTCAGATTATCGACGCCGTAAAAGCCCTGTATCGTGTTCGTGTCATCGCCAAGATGCGAGCGGTAACTGACATCCGCGCCATCATTGGTATTGACGGGCATCATGTTATAGACATCGAGTGGCGGGCGTACCCAGGGGTAGGCATAGCCGACATTTCGATAGTCGGAGGCCAGAAAAGTCGACATCACGATCCTGCCCAGACGGACACTCGTATCAGGGGTAAATTCGTATTTTAGGTTCGCCCATTCCAGCGAGGGCGTGTAGGTATTGTCGTAACGCAACTGCGATATGACTTGCACGACACCCGAGAGCTGTGGCGTAAATTTACCATCGAGCTGCAGTGCGATCCGACTGTCGACGCCCGGACTCCATTTCTGGCTATATCCGGCCCCACTCGGCTTATACCACGGACTGTTGGTGTAGTCGGCCTGACGTTCGCTGGAATGAACCAGACCTACCGTGCCGAAGCCGCTGAGCGTAAATATTGACGCATCGGGTTCCTCCGCCCTTGCCTCAGCCACGCAGAACACCATCGCCAGCAGAGCAATGCTGATCTGCACGACAGACTGGCGCGCAGAAAACTGTGTAGAAAGTGACCTCATGCCCAGTCCCCGTTTCAATATTAATGTCGCTGTTTCTGATCGTTTGCAGAAAAAACCCGGGGGTGTTGCACCCGCTTATTCTCACTATTTCATTAAGCCTGATTAATCCTGACGGCACAATTGGGATTTCCAGCAAATACAATAAGAAAAATCCTAGTCAGGATTTCAGCTCGAAGCTGTTCGGAAAGGTACGACGAAAGGATGAAAGAGGGGCTCGGGCAAAGCTGCCAAAGGGGTAGGCTATTAAAACGCGATTTTTTTGAGTGCGTCGCTGCCTTCCCGGACGGGCATGGCAGTTCGTTGATTAACGCGTGATTGTTTTTGCAGGATCAGGCAAAAAAGCCACTGTCCCACAATTCCTTGGTCAGTGCCTGGTAGTCAACCGCGCCCGGACTCTTCGGTGCATATTGAAAAATATCCTGTCCATGCATCGGGCTGGTCGCCAGTCCGACGGTCTCGCTGATCCGCGCCGTGCAGACAACATCGCCAAAGCGTGCTTTGAGCTTGTCGTAGATCTCAAAGGATAGCTTGCGGCGGGAATCGAAACGCGTCACCAGAATACGCCGCTCGATTTTACGCTTGAGCTTGGTTTCCAGCACATTCAGCGCACTGTCCAGTCTGTGCACGCCTTGCAGCGACAGGAAGTCGGCGGATACGGGAATCAGCACACGATCCGCTGCCAGCAAGGCATTCAATGTGAGCACCCCCAGCATCGGACAACAATCAATCATGATGGGCGCCCCGGTGAGGGACATATCCTCGTTCAGGCCGCGCTTCAAAAGCGTCGCGGCTTGAGGGTCACTGCCAAACAGCGCGTCTATCTTGGCCAGTTCCAGCACCGCAGGAACAGCCTGCCAGCCTCGTGTCGTGTCGCGCAACAAACTGGCCAGCGGTGTTTTGTGTTTGAAAAATGCGGCCATGCTGATGTCTGACCGGACGTTCCTGATCCCGCTGGCGAGTGTCAGGTGACCCTGCGGATCCATATCGAGGGCGATCGGAGATTTCTGCGCAATACTCAGCGCAGCAGTCACGTTAAGACAGGTGGTGGTTTTGCCGACACCACCCTTTTGATTAAATACCGCTATGACCGCCATCTACTATCCCTTTTTAGGGTGAAAACCCTATTCAACGGTCACGGACTTAGCCAGATTCCTGGGCTTATCCACATCGGTGCCCTTCTGCAAGGCTACATAATATGCCAGCAGTTGCAGCGGAATGGTATGCAGAATAGGGCTTAAAAAAC
>JBBRBS010000005.1:0-35591 GCA_038205615.1 Burkholderiales bacterium
CTTTAAGAGGCTGAAGAAACATAAACAATTACTTGTTTTTTAAGCACTTCCCGTTTCCAGCTGCGCTTCGTTTCAGCTGCTGTTCCCTTGAAGAGGTGCGCATTATAGAGATCCAAAACCCCACGTCAACACTTTTCGGAAATATTGCTGTAATAGATGACAGGCAAACTGCTTGGCCCAGTTTTTAACTACAATACAGCCTCATCTGAAAGGCTCAAATGTCGTTGATTACACTTGGAATTGAATCATCCTGCGATGAAACCGGTATCGCACTCTATCAAATGGGGCGCGGATTGCTCTCTCACGCCTTGCATACCCAGATTGCCATGCACAGTGAATATGGCGGCGTCGTACCTGAACTCGCATCCCGCGATCATGTTCAGCGCGTGATTCCCTTGATACGTCAGGTCATGCAGCAGGCGAATGTCTCACTGGATCAACTGGACGCAATCGCCTATACACAAGGACCTGGCCTGGGCGGCGCGCTGCTGGTCGGCGCCAGTGTTGCCAACTCACTGGCTTATGCACTCGACATCCCTACTATAGGCATCCATCATCTGGAAGGCCACCTGCTCTCCCCGCTGTTATCCGATCCTGCACCCGAATTCCCGTTCGTAGCACTTCTTGTATCGGGTGGGCACACACAACTGATGCGCGTCGATGGCGTGGGGCAATATCTGCTGTTAGGTGAAACAGTGGACGATGCTGCGGGAGAAGCCTTCGACAAGAGCGCGAAACTGCTGGGCCTGAGCTATCCGGGTGGCCCGGCGCTGGCTCAACTTGCAGCAATGGGGCGGCCCGGACTCTATAAGCTGCCTCGTCCGATGCTGCACAGTGGCAATCTCGATTTCAGTTTCAGCGGATTAAAGACAGCGGTACTGACGCTGGTCAGGAAAAGCGACATTGACGAACAGACACGCGCCGATATCGCTTATGCAACGCAGGAGGCCATCATCGATGTGCTGGCGCACAAGGCGCGCGCGGCTCTGGCGCAGACAGGGCTGACGCAATTGGTTGTAGCGGGGGGAGTTGGTGCCAATCAGATGTTGCGCAGCCGGCTGAGTGATGAGATTGGCCGTCGAGGTGGCCGCGTGTTTTACCCCGACCTGGAATTCTGCACCGACAACGGCGCGATGATCGCCTTCGCCGGAGCGCTGCGCCTTGCACAACAACAAGGGGAGAAGGATTACCGCTTCAACGTCAAACCGCGCTGGAATCTGGAAGAAATGATTAATGCCTGAATCAGTCATTCCCGCTTTTGCGGGAATCCAGCAGATTGAATACCCACACGCAGCGGGACATGAACATTGGGCTTGTCTGTTACGCAGTTTTTAAATGACGGGGTTCCCTCATTGCGAGCAGCCGCTTCGCGACTTACCTGCTTACCCCCCAGCGCGGGAATGATAGATAACTACTCGGCCGCTTTCTTGCCGATCCGACTTTCACGGCCAGCCAGCAGATTTTGAATATTGCTCTTGTGCCGCCAGATCAGCAGCATGGACATGATGGCGCACGCAAGCACCCATACACTTGGCAAACCCAGCAGCATTGCGTAGATCGGCGCGCCGATTGCCGCCATCAGCGCCGCGAGTGACGACAAGCGAAATACCACCGCCACCACCAGCCAGGTTGCCAAAGCCGCCAGCCCCAGCCAGACGTTCAACGCCAGCAACACGCCCAGCGCCGTTGCCACCCCTTTTCCGCCCTTGAAGCGCAAGAAGATCGGAAACACGTGACCGAGGAATACCGCCAGAAAAACCAGCGCAACCAGCAATACGCCCTGCGCATCATGCGTTGCGAAATGCATCGCCAATGCCACCGCCACCCAGCCTTTTGCCGCATCGCCCAGCAACGTCAGCGCGGCAGCCGCTTTTTTACCGCTGCGCAACACATTGGTCGCACCCGGATTACCGGAACCATACGTGCGCGGGTCAGCGATACCGAATGCACGGCTGGTCACGACCGCGAAAGAAATTGAGCCCAACAGATAAGCGGCAATAACAAAAATTAGGGTCAACATCGGTAATACCTTAGAATTCAACAGGTGCGGATTCTACTTGAATCGCCACTTAACCACCAAATAGCGAAAACACATGGACATCATCTTTATACGCGAACTCAAAGTCACCACGCTGATCGGCATCTACGAACGAGAAAAGTACGTGCCGCAAACATTGCAACTTGACCTTGAGATCGCGCTGCCCAACAGCCGCGCCTGCCATAGCGACGACATCAATGACGCACTGGACTATGCCAAAGTTGCGCAACACATCCAGAATGTATTGAGCGAAGGACATTTTTCATTGGTGGAAACCCTGGCCGAGCACATCGCACAGATTATCCTCAAGGATTTCAATGCCCCATGGGTCAAAGTCAGCGTCGCCAAACTGCAGGCGATACGCAATTGCAAAATGGTCGGGATAAGCATAGAACGAAGCCGGGCTGCAGTAATTTAAAGTTGCCGTTCGCCCTGAGCTTGTCGAAGGGCGCAGTCCGTAAACATCAGAGTAAACACCGCCGGGGGTAGCCCGGCAGCTAGCTACCTTCTTTTGTGTCGCCAAAAGAAGGTAGCCGAAGAAAAAGCGCCCCCGGTTTACCGCCGCTTTCACGCCGAGGTCGCTGCGCTGCAGCGGGCACCCGGCGGTGATACCCCTTGCGGGTACGCGGTTCCCTGCGTTGCTCGACTGTTCAGGCGGCTGCGGAACTCGCGCTACGCGCTCAGACAGTCCTCGCCGACATCCCCTGACCAGCCTGTGCTACTCGGCGGCGCACAGGGGAAAATAGGAGGCGCGCAAAGAGCGCATCACAAAATATTTCCGGCCACTTCTTAATTAAGACATACCATGGAGCAAATCTTCTTCTGAGTCATCATCAACAAAAACAGCTGTCAATTTACCCAAGCGGCTAAATTCAAGATTGGATGCAGTAAACGAATTAGTTCTGCCATGTAACGCCGAGCTTATGTTTCTGCCAAGCACCCCGCTTGCTTCACGCACTCCGCGAAAAATAGCAACACGCTCACCTGTGTCAATTCTGATTATCGCTATATTTTTTCTTGCATCATCAAAGCGAGGAACGAAGGGACGGTTTATATCATCGCACCAACGAGCAAGAAGACGGCCCAGCCCAGCAAATTCTGCTTTGTTTGGTAAAAATGTTTTAGCCTTGCCATGCAAGACAGCACTAATATTAGGTGCCGCGTTACCAAAATAATTGGCGGCATCGACAATATTTTCAAAATCACCCACAGTTTGATTGGTTGAAACCGTTAGAACTAGGAAACGCTTTTTTCTTCTATTTCTATTTGCCTCAGTTATGTTCGCTATGTATTCCTGAGTCTTAATTTTATTTCTTAGGGCCTCTATCCTCAAAGGGGAATCTCTGGCTATATCCATCGCTGCGCTTTTCTCTACATCTGTTTTTCCTTGCCAGAATTCCTTGGAGATACATGATCTTAACTCTTTAAATTCTTTCGACTGCAATGCTTTTCTTAATTTCGTTTTTCTTAATTCAGAAACGGCTGTGTTGGTATGAAGCTCTTTCATTCGCTTGGATGCCAAGAGTTTGAGTTCCGGACGTTTATCTCTGCCCTCCTGCTGCTTTAAGATGAAATTTGCACGATCTAAATCGTCCATCCCATCCCATCTGTGCTTAGCGGCTCCAGCCATCTTCACTTTAACTAACGAGGTATAAATCTTGTTTTCGCCCTCTATGCGAGTATTGAATCCATTAACATCAGATGATGATTGACATGATTCGATGAAGTCAGCCTCCATACGATTGAGTTCTTCCACACTGGTTGCAACTGCGATGATCTCCCAAGTGAATGTTTCGATCCCGTACCTGTTTAATGCATGGTGAAAATGAGCCTTCTTATCTGTGTCGCTTCGAGCTGAGCGAAGATGCCGTATTTTGCGATTTTCAAGGAGTTGCTCTGGTGTCTTATTTTTCTGCGAATAGGTTTGACCGATATATACCCGCCCTGACTCGACATGGGTCACCTTGTAGATAATGCCTTTCACAGTCATCGAATCTTTAGACATAACCCGTCACTTCACTTTTGGCTGATTGCCCAAAGAAATAATGCGCCCACCCCCATTAGAACCAAGGTGTTTTTTTGCTCCTGCTCTTTTTGCTGTTCTATAAATACTTTTTTGTTGTACTCAGATATAGCGATCTCCCGTGCTTGAGAAAGCGCTGAATCTGGGTCGCGAAATATCGCGATATATTTTAGATTGCTTATAAATCCCGGCAAATTAAGCCCCTCAGTCAATACAAGCGGAAGGATTGTTTTTTGTAGCGCACTTGCGCGACCAATTTCTTGAGACACCCAATCAGAGTCCCGTGCATTCTCGCTCCAAAGAACAACGAATAAATCACAGTCTTGTATTGCTTTGGAAATTTCTTTTGGCAGTTATTGACTTGGAAGTATGGAGTGCTCAGCAATAAACACCGATACTGGTGTGCTAGCAAGCTGTTGCCGCAACAAATTGACTTGTTCTAAATCGTGAGTTGAATAGCTGACAAAAATCTTAAAATCCACAATAGTTACTTTCAATTGATTAACTCTAGCTTGAGATATTGCTCAACACCGTCCAAACAACACTGGGGGCTACGAATACATGGGGTCGCAATTTAGCAGCACATTACCACATTAGCCATAAGGAAAAATATCCAGGCCGTTTCCAGCAGGGCAGGGGGACTGCGGTAGTGTGCATGGCATGTAGCTGGAAATGTTTTGTGATGCTCACTTTGCGCACCTCGTTTTCCACTGAGAGCCGCCGGACAACCCCCGGCTAAGCTCTAGTGTGCCTCGTCCCAGTTTTTGCCAAAACCCAGTTCAACCAGCAGCGGCACGTTGAGGTCGGCGACGTGGCACATCAGACCGGGCAGACTTTTCTTAACCAGCTCCAATTCATCTTCCGGCACTTCCAGCACCAGTTCATCATGCACCTGCATAATCAGGCGGCTGTTTAATTTTTCCGTCTCCAGCCATTGCTGCACCATAATCATCGCCAGTTTGATCAAATCCGCTGCGGTACCCTGCATCGGCGCGTTGATCGCGGCGCGTTCCGCACCCTGACGCTTCATCGCATTGCTGCTGTTAATCTCCGGCAGCCATAAACGACGGCCGAACACGGTTTCGACGTAGCCTTGCTGCTTCGCTACCAGTCGCGTGCCGTCCATGTAGTTTTTAACACCCGGATAGCGCGCGAAATAACGATCGATGTAGGCTTGCGCCGCACCCCGCTCGATCCCGAGTTGTTTGGCCAGACCGAACGCGGACATGCCGTAGATCAGCCCGAAATTAATCACCTTCGCATAGCGGCGTTGCTCAGAAGTCACATCCGCCGGAGTTGTCATGAAAATTTCGGCAGCCGTGGCACGGTGCACGTCCTCGTTGTTGGCAAATGCCTGCAACAGACCCGCATCGCCGGACAAATGCGCCATGATGCGCAACTCGATCTGCGAATAATCCGCCGCGACAATGCAACTGCCGGCAGGCGCGATGAAAGCTTCACGGATGCGACGGCCCTCTAGACTGCGAACCGGGATGTTTTGCAGGTTGGGATCGCTGGATGCCAGACGCCCGGTCACCGCCACGGCTTGCGAATAACTGGTATGCACCCGACCGGTACGACGATTCACCATCTTCGGCAGCTTGTCGGTGTAGGTGGATTTCAGCTTCGCCATGCCGCGATATTCCAGCAACAGTTTGGGCAGAGGATAATCCAGCGCCAACTCCTGCAATACCTCTTCATCGGTGGACGGCGCGCCGCTCGGCGTTTTCTTTTTAACCGGCAACTTCAGCTTGTCGAACAATATCTCCTGAATCTGCTTGGGCGAATTCAGGTTGAACGGCTGATCGGCGGCCTCGTGTGCACGCGCCTCCAGTTCGACGAGTTTCACACCCAGCTCATGGCTCTGGACATGCAGCAGATTGCTGTCGAGCAACACGCCGTTGCGCTCCATCGTATAGAGCACATGCATAGCCGGCAGCTCGATGTCCCGGTACACATGTTGCAAGCCAGTAACCGCCTCGATTTGTGGGCTGAGCGCCTGATGCAGTTGCAAGGTAATGTCCGCATCTTCGGCCGCATAGTGCGTGGCGATGTCCAGATCGACCTGATCGAAGCAAATCTGCTTCGCCCCTTTGCCCGCCACATCGATAAAACTGATGGTTTTCACGTTCAGATGGCGCAGCGCCAGGCTGTCCATGTCGTGCGACTTGTGACTCTCAAGCACGTAAGATTCCAAAAGCGTGTCGTCCTGGATACCTGACAGGCTGATGCCGTGATTGGCAAAGATGTGCTTATCGAACTTCAGGTTCTGCCCGACCTTCTTGTGCTGATCGCTTTCCAGCCAGGGTTTGAGACAGGCCAGCGTCCGGCTGCGATCGAGCTGATCCGGCGCACCCGGATAGACATGCGCAAGCGGCAGGTAAACGGCCTCGTGAGGCGTGATGGACAACGAGATGCCGACCAGCTGCGCATCCATCACATCAAGACCTGTCGTCTCGGTATCCAAAGCGACCAGATCCGATGAATTTAATTTTTCAATTAAATCATATAGTTGCAAATCAGTTAATATCGTTTGGTAATGGGTGCGATCTGTGCGCGCTGCTTCATCCGAAGCGACCGCATCCCCCTGCCCTAGCAGGGCGGAGGTTAGGTGGAGGGTAGACTCAGTTGATTCCTTGCCCCCACCCTCGCCCTGAGAGAGGAAGGGAATAGAAACTGCGTGCGCACCACCCTCTTCCCCAACCCCTCTCCCACCTGCGTGAGAGGGTAGTGAGAGTTCGCGCAACCAGGTCTTGAATTCCAGTCGTTCATACAGCCGTGCCAACTGTTCCTTGTCCTGCGGCGGCGCAATCAGAGATTCCAAAGCCGGCAACTGCTCCACGTCACATTTCACGGTGATCAGCTGTTTGGCCTGCGGCAACCAGTCCAGTGCATTGCGCAGGTTAGCGCCCACTACGCCGCTGATCGTATCGGCGTAGCGCACCAGGTTATCCAGCGTACCATGCTGGGTTAGCCATTTCACCGCCGTCTTGGGGCCGACTTTTTCCACGCCCGGCACGTTATCCACCGTATCGCCTATCAGCGACAGATAATCCACGATCAATTCCGGCGGCACGCCAAACTTGGCCGTCACGCCGGCAATATCCAGCGTTTCGTTGTTCATCGTGTTGATCAGCGTCACATGCTCGTTGACCAGTTGCGCGAGATCCTTATCTCCGGTCGCGATGATGCAGCGCACACTGCTCTCCGATGCCTGCCGCGCCAGCGTGCCGATCACATCGTCCGCCTCCACGCCGTCTATCATCGCGATTTGCCAGCCGGATGCGGCAATAGCCTGATGCAGCGGCTCGATTTGCAGCGCCAGATCGGCGGGCATGGACGGACGATTGGCCTTATATTGCGGATACAGGTCATCGCGGAAGGTTTTACCTTTTGCGTCAAATACGCACAGGCTATAATCCGACGGGTAATCCTGGCGCAGGCGGCGCAACATATTGAGCACGCCATAGATCGCCGCCGTCGGAAAGCCTTCGCGATTACGCATGTCGGGCATCGCATGGAACGCGCGGTACAGGAAGGACGAGCCGTCCACTAGGAGCAATGTTTTACTGTTATTAAGGTTCATTGTCATTTTAATGAAGTTCATTTCATTCGCTTGAATGAAACTCACTTTGTTCGTTTATATTTATTGATAATTTTAAGGTACTGACATGAACAATACGCCGAAACTGCCTATATCCGATATTCCCGAAGCCTGGGATGCCAAAGAGGCGTGGCGTGTATTCGGCATTATGTCAGAATTTGTTTCCGCGACCGACCGTCTGGCCCAGATCCATCCTGCGGTCAGCATCTTCGGCAGCGCACGCACCCGGCCTGATCAGCCTTATTACAAACTGGCCGAAGAAATTGCGCGATTGCTGTCCGACGCAGGGTTTTCGGTCATCTCCGGCGGCGGCCCCGGCATCATGGAAGCGGCCAACAAGGGCGCGTTTTACGGCAAATCGCCCAGCGTCGGCCTGAACATTCAATTGCCACACGAACAGTCCAACAACCCTTACCAAAATATCAGCCAGTCTTTCCAGCATTTTTTCGCGCGCAAGGTGATGTTCGTCAAATTCGCCAATGCCTATGTCGTGATGCCGGGCGGGTTCGGCACGCTGGATGAATTGATGGAAGCCCTGACGCTGGTGCAAACCGGCAAGACGCGCCGGATGCCGATTATTCTGGTGGGTAAAAAATTCTGGGGCGGCATGATCGAATGGTTTAAAACCGCACTGCTGGAAGAAAAAGTCATCCGCCCGGAAGACATGGAGCTGATTCAGCTCATCGACGAACCACAAGAAGTCGTCAACGCCATTTTCAAACACTATGAAACCTCGGGCTTCGAACCTACCGAAGCGGAACGCGAACGGCAGCTTTACTTATAGCAAACGGTGGCACAGCCACCGCGCTCCCGCCTCTAGCTGGCTACTTTTTCCCCGCCCAGCGCGCAGGTCAGATCAGCCAGCATCCGTGCCAGCTCGCCCGTCATCAGCGTGAAGTCGAGATCAAACATTTCATCGGCCGTATCGGCCAGCGTGGTCGACTCTTCCTTGATGATGTCCAGAAATTCGAGGCGTTTTATCTGCAACTGCTCGGTCAGCACGAATGAAATGCGGTCATTCCACGTCAACCCCAGTCGGGTGGCGCGCTTGCCTGCTGCGATGTGAGCCAGAATTTCCTCGCCTTCCAGCGCATGATTTGCGTAACGCACCGTCGCTTTGCTCTCACCCGTGGCGCGCAGTTCCAGTTCGCGGTCTATCGTGAACCCTGCCGGCGCAGTCTCACCGGCCAACCAGTCGGTCATCGCAGCGACTGGGGAGAGTTCGGTGTGCAGCGGTTTGACCGGCAGATCGTCCAGCGTCTTGTTCAGAAATTCCAAAAGCTCTTCAGCCTTGACGATCGAGGCTGCGTCTATGATCAGATAGCCGTTGACCGGATCCAGCCAGGCATAGGTTGTGCGCTGAATGGCAAACGCTCTGGGGAGCAGTTCTTCGGTGATCGCCTCCTTGAGGTCTTTCAGTTCTTTGCGGCCGACTTTGTAACCCTGTTGCGCCTCGATATCGGCGACACGCTCTTTGGCAAAGCGGGTGATGATGGTAGCGGGCAATAATTTTTGCTCAACGCCCAACGCGAACAAGATTTGCCCGTTGGCTGCGTGCACGAGGCGGTCATCGCCCCGGCAGGAAACCCATCCGCGACTCTGTTTGTCCAGACCGCTGCAAGGCTGCAAGGGCTTCTGTGCCAGCTTTTCCTGCAACGCAGCGGCCGTAATAGCGCAGTCGGCAGGCAGGCGATAAATAAAGATATTTTTAAACCACATGGCAGAATCCCCGGAAAACCGCCGATTATACAGACCCGCCAAATGAAACTGGAAGTCCCGGAGGTATAAATTGAACGGCCCCCGAGTCGGGGTCTGACGTGCTTATGGTATGCTCATCAACAGTTTAGTTAGCCACACGCCTTTGATGAAATTTCTTTTGTTGTTTCTGTTACTGATAACCCACACCGCACGAGCCGATCAGGATGACGATTTTCTGGCCGCCCGCGATGCGTTTCGCTCGGGCGATGCGCCGAAACTGGCCATTCTTGCACAGCGTCTCCAGAATTCGCCGCTGGAAGTCTACACCGCCTATTACCAGCTGAGGATGAGGCTGGAAACCACGGATATTGCGCAGATCCGTGCTTACTTGGCGCGCCCTGACGATACGCCGCTGATAGACAAGATGCGCGCCGAATGGCTCAAGACCCTAGCCAGGAAACAGCAATGGGAATTGTTCGACCGCGAGTATCCGCGCCTGATCAATGAAGATACCGAGCTTGCCTGTTATGCATTGCAATCGAGGATGACAAACCACGGGCAGGCGGTATTGCATGATGTGCGCGAGCTGTGGCTCAGGGCGAAAGATCAGCCTGAGAGCTGCACCGTCTTGGTTGAAACAGCCAGCAACGCCGGCGTGATTACGCAGCAGGATATCTGGCAACGGCTGCGCCAAGCTCTCGAGGCCGGCAATGTAACGTTTGCCAAATCGCTTGCGACGCGGCTGACCGGCAATCATGCAATATCGGCCGCAGCACTCGATCGCGCGATGGAAAATCCCGCTCGTTACCTGGAAAAACAGTCTCTGGACAGTGTTGGGCAGCGTGCCGTTGCCTTGTTCGCCTTGCAGCGCCTGGCCCGCCAATCCCCGGATCTGGCAGCGCAACGCTGGGACAACCTTGCAGGGCATTTTCCCGAGACCGAACAGCATTATTTCCTCGGCTGGCTCGCCTATGAGGCGGCGCGCAAGCACGATGCGCGGGCACTGAAATGGTTCAAACAGGCAGGAAACAGCCCACTCACCGAGCCGCAAGCGGCCTGGCGATTGCGTGCGGCACTACGCGTGCAGGATTGGCCTGATGTGTTATCCGCCATCAACCTGATGACAGAAACACAGCGCGGCGAGGCGGCATGGCGCTACTGGCGTGGCCGCGCGCTGCAAGCGACCGGCCGGCATACGGAGGCGTTGAAAATTTTCCTGCCCTTGAGTGCAGAGCCTACTTTCTACGGGCAACTGGCCGGCGAAGAACTGGCTGATACGCCCGTGCTCAGCGCCACACAAATAAGTTATCAGCCCGTAAAACAGGATATAGCGGCCATCGAACAGTTGCCCGGCGTGAAGCGCTCACTGGCGTTGTACCGCATGGATCTGCGCACCGATGCGCTGCGCGAATGGAGCTGGATGATACGCAACTTCAACGATCATGAGTTGCTCGCCGCCGCAGAAATCGCAAGGCAGCATGAGATGTATGACCGTGCGATCAATACCGCTGAAAAAACCGTGCTGGTTCACGACTTCAGCCTGCGCTATCTGGCTCCCTACCGCTCCGCGATGCGCGAACACTTGCGGGAAAACAATCTGGAAGAAGCCTGGGTCTACGGGCTGATGCGTCAGGAAAGTCGTTTCGTCACCTCGGCCAAATCGGGGGTAGGCGCGTCAGGACTGATGCAAGTCATGCCGACCACGGCGCGCTGGATAGCCAAGAAACTGGGGCTGAAGGATTACCGCGAGTCCTTGCTCCATCAGCTGGACACCAATCTGACACTGGGTACGTACTACATGAAGAACATGCTGTCGTCGCTGGACGACAGTCCGGTGCTGGCATCGGCCGCTTATAACGCGGGCCCGGGTCGTGCGCGGCGCTGGCGCGCTGAAGCTCCTCTGGAAGGCGCAATTTATACCGAAACGATTCCGTTCGATGAAACCCGCGACTATGTAAAAAAAGTGATGAGCAACACGGTGTATTATGCGCGGCAATTCGGTGCGGCACCCCGTTCATTGAAGCAGCGTGTGGGCATCATCGCAGGCAAACCTTCAGACAGCACGGCCACACAGATTGACGACAAATCGCCGGGCGGTGCACAGTGAGCGTTACGACCTACTGCGTCGGCGGTGCCGTACGCGACCGATTGCTGGGCTTAGCCATAAAAGACCATGACTGGGTGGTCGTCGGCAGTACACCGGAAGCAATGGTGGCGCAGGGTTTCCAGCCGGTGGGAAAAGACTTTCCGGTTTTTTTGCATCCGGTCACCCATGAGGAATACGCACTGGCACGCACCGAGCGCAAGACCGCGCGCGGCTATAAAGGTTTTGCCGTGTATGCGGCGCCCGATGTCACGCTGGAGCAGGACTTGTTGCGCCGCGATTTCACCGTCAATGCCATCGCTGAAGACTCAAAAGGCAATCTGATTGACCCGCATGGCGGCATCAACGATTTGCGCGCCGGCATATTGCGGCATGTAAGCTCCGCATTCAACGAAGATCCGGTGCGCATCCTGCGCGCGGCACGCTTTGCGGCACGATTCGGGTTCAGCATCGCGCCGGAAACCCTAGCCCTGATGCGCGACATGGTGAACAACGGCGAAGTGGATGCACTGGTGCCCGAACGTGTCTGGCAGGAATTGGCACGCGGCCTGATGGAAGCAAACCCCTCGCGTTTTTTTACCACGTTGCGCAGTTGCGATGCACTCAGAACCGTCATGCCTGAGGTAGATGCCCTGTTTGGCATACCGCAAGTAGCTGAATATCATCCGGAAATCGACTGCGGCATCCACACCTTGCTGGTGGTGGATGACGCCGCACAGCACGACTACCCGCTTGAAGTCCGCTTTGCGGCACTGACCCATGATCTGGGCAAGGCCACGACCCCGGCAGAAATTCTGCCGCGCCACATCGGCCATGAACAGCGCAGCGTGGATCTGGTAAAAACGCTGAGTGATCGCTTGCGGGCGACCAGTGAATGCCGCGATCTGGCCTTGCTGGCTGCGCGCTACCACGGTGATATTCACCGCGCAATGGAGCTGCGCGCCGATACAATCATCAAATTATTCCAGTCCACGGACGCCTGGCGCCGCCCGGCACGCTTTGCACAATTGCTGCAAGCCTGTGCGTCCGATGCGCGCGGAAGACACGAGCACGAGCACGATCTCTATCCGCAAGCCGATTATTTGCTGCAATTGCTGAGCGTTGCGCGTGCGGTGGATGCCGGTGAAATTGCGCGATTATGCCGGGATAGCGGTACAATTCCACAAGCTGTGCAGCAAGCGCGCATCAGCGCGATCGAAAACCTAGTCAAGAAACGAGGATTTGAATGATGAAGTGGATAATCGGGATGTTATGTATTGCAATGCCGTGTGTTGCATGGTCTGCGGACCAGGCTGGCAAAAAGGAGATGAATGCCAAATTTGATCAGCTGTTCAAGACCGTGGACAGCAACGGAGACGGCATGATTTCCAAAGAAGAAGCCGAGATGAAAGCGCCTGCAATGGCTGACGGTTTCGATGCCATCGACACCAATCACGACAGCGGTTTGACCAAGGTGGAAATCAAGGCCTTCACGGCAGGGCTGGAAAAAAAGCGCCGTGAGTTCCAGCAACGGTTAGTGAAAGCCGATAAAGACAAAAACGGCCTGCTGTCGAAGGAAGAAGCACGCGCGCTGCCCAATCTCAGCGCGCACTTTGACGAGATCGATGTCAGTCTGGACGGACAATTGAGCGTCAAGGAGATCTCGGATTATCTGCGCAGCTTGACCAGCGCGGCTCCGGCAGCTTCAAACTCGCCGATTGCGCCAGCCAGGTAAGCTACAGCAAACGGCTCAAGTCCCCTCGGGCGAATCCGGACAACGGGTTCGCCCTTTCTTCAGCCTGAACAGGATTTTTGCTCAAGGCGATGACCTTGAACAGTTCGCCCATTTCTGCCGGACTGGTGAGCTTCTGCAACTGCGCCGATAGCGGCAAATATTCGCGCAAGTTTTCGGGTGACGTACCGTTCAACAGTTCGGTGATGCCGTTATTGATCAGAAAAAACGCCTGATTGGTGTATCCCGCCAGCTCCAGACCGGCGTCGATGCCGCATTCGGCAATGTCAGTGAAATTGACGTGCGCGGTGATGTCCTGCAGACCGGGCAGAAAGAACGGATCGTCATGAGCACGGTGACGGTAATGGCACATCAGCGTGCCGGCAGAACGCTGGGGATGATAAAACTCACGCGCCCCGAAACCATAGTCGATGAACAGCATGGTGCCCTGCGTTAAACGACAGACCAAGCTGTTGATCAGGCCGCGTGCAGCCAGGCAAATTTCGCTGGCATAATCATCAGGCACGTTAATTTGCTGTGCGGCTTGTAGCAAGGCGGCGTCAATAATGGCGCGTTCCTGCCAGACAAAACCAGACTCACCTTGTGCAACACCGATTTCATTCAGCGCACTGTCTTGCCAGCGCACCCGATGAACCGGCAAGGCATCAAGCACTTCATTGGCGACAATAGCGCCGCTGAAGGTATCGGGCAAGCTATCGAGCCAATGCACGCGACTCAATAAATGTGGCAAGCATAGTTGAATATATTCCTGCTGGCGCGAACGCAAGTCAGCGCTCACTTCAAGAATGCGGTAGCTTTCCGGCAAACTACCCAGTTGCTCCAGTTCACCCAGCATATCTACGGCCAGTTTTCCGCTGCCGGCACCCAGTTCCAGAATATGCGGCGCGCTGCCTGCCATGATCTCGGCGACTTGCCTGGCCAGCGTGCGTCCGAATAACGGCGAGAGTTCCGGTGCCGTGATGAAATCACCGGCTTCGCCGAATTTGTGTGCGCCTGCCGTGTAATACCCCAGGCCTGGCGCGTACAAAGCATGTTCCATGTAACGTGCAAATGAAATCCAGCCGCCTTGTGCGGTTATGTCGTGTCGGATAGCCTCGATCAGACGCGCGCTGTGTTGTGCCGCCTCATGGCCGGGGGTTGGGAGTGATGCATCGGGTAATGTAGGCATGGTCAGGTATAATTCGTAAGAATGCGAAGTTTAAAGGAGGGTGCTGTGCAAGGCAAAGTTATGTTGGTGACAGGGGGAGCTAAACGAGTGGGCGCGGCGATTTGTCGTCGCCTGCACGCGGCGGGCGCCACCATCGCACTGCATTACCGCTCTTCAGAGTCTGAGGCATTCGCGTTGCGAGACCAGCTCAATGAACTGCGTCCGGATAGCGCCGCCGCATTTTCGGCTGACCTGCTCGACCTGGCAGCCTTACCGCTGCTGGTCGGGCAAGTCATCAACCGCTTCGGGCGGCTGGATGCGCTGGTCAATAACGCGTCCAGTTTCTATGCAACGCCGTTAGCCGATGTTGATGAATCGCAGTGGCATGATCTGTTCGGCACCAATCTGCGTGCGCCGCTGTTTCTGGCTCAGGCGGCGGCCGATGAGCTGCGCCGCCAGCATGGCTGCATCGTCAATATCGTGGATATTCATGCCGAACGCCCGATGCAAGGGCATCTGCTGTACAGCGTCGCTAAGGCAGGACTGGTCGCGCTAACGCGTGGACTGGCGCAGGAGATGGCGCCGCAAGTCCGGGTGAATGCAGTCGCCCCGGGCGTGATTCTCTGGCCTGTCAGCCACGAGTGGGACGACGAAGCACAGCGGAGAAAGATCGTCGCGCATACGCTGCTCAAGCGGGAAGGCGAACCGGATGACATCGCCCGAACGGTCGCCTTTCTGATACAGGATGCCCCTTACATCACCGGGCAGGTCATCTCGGTCGATGGCGGCAGAAGCATTAACATTTAATTTTGGAATTTTTATGAACGCAATCGCACAACCCATCCAGTTCGACCATTCAGGCAACTTCAACAAACTCAAGGGTCGGCTGGAACACCAGGTTGGCAAGGCTATCTTCGACTTCAACATGATCGAGGACGGCGACTCGGTAATGGTGTGTTTGAGTGGCGGAAAAGACTCCTACACGCTGCTGGACATCCTGATCACGTTGCGCAAACGCGCGCCGATCGATTTTCGCATCGTCGCGATGAATCTTGATCAAAAGCAGCCTGGCTTCCCCGCCGAAATCCTGCCCAATTATCTGAAGTCCTTAGGGATCGAATACCACATCGAAACGCAGGACACCTATTCCATCGTCAAGGAAAAAATCCCCGAAGGCAAAACCACCTGTTCGCTGTGTTCACGGCTACGTCGCGGCATTATTTATCGTGTCGCGGGCGAATTGGGCGCAAACAAAATCGCACTGGGCCATCACCGCGATGACATGATCGAAACCCTGTTCCTGAATATGTTTTTTGCCGGAAAGCTCAAGGCGATGCCGCCCAAGCTCGTGACAGACAAGGGCGACCATATCGTGATCCGTCCATTGGCTTACTGCGTCGAAAAAGACATCGCCCGCTATGCGCGCGGCATGGAATTCCCGATCATTCCCTGCAACCTGTGCGGTTCGCAGGAAAATCTGCAACGTCAGAATATCAAAGAAATGCTGGCCAATTGGGAGCGACAGTATCCGGGACGCAACCAGACCATCTTCACCGCGATGCAGAACGTGGGCACCTCACACCTCCTTGACGGAAATCTTTTTGATTTCAAGAACATGCTGCTGGGACAAAACGTCGCAGAAGGTGACATCGCGTTTGACGACGCGCAGTAGCGTGTGATCGAGGGCAGCGGTGTGCAATTGAATCCAACCAACTTGCGCACCATGTCAGTCGCGCCTATTTTTAGACTGGCAAACACGACGACCAGCTTGCCAAAAGCTCTGGCCCGTTTGGCACCTTGCCCGATCATGCAAAAATTTTGCTGTACACTCGGGTCGTTAGCGTTAAATTTTTCCCTATGAATTTTCGCCCTACTATCAACAGCATTACTACCCGCCTGATTTTATTGGGCATGACGCTCCTGATCCTGGGCGCGCTCGGCCGGGTTTTTTTCCTGGCGGATTACCTGCGAAATGATGTCACCGAACTGACTTCGGCCCAGCTGTTGACGCTGGCGAATTATGTAGCGAACGATATCGATCACGACCTCATAGAACGTCACGAATTGCTCGAACGTGTTGCCGCGAAATTCCCGCTGGCTTTGCTGCATAACCCGAAACAGTTGCGTGCATGGCTTGGGGAACGCCATGACGTCAACCCGCTGTTCTCACTGGGGCTGTTCGTACTCGATCCATCCGGTCATGCACTGGCGGACTATCCCGCATTGCCTGATCGGGCAGGCATGTCTTTCGCAGATCGCGAATATTTTCAGGAAGCCATGCAAGGCGCATTTGCAATTGGCCGCCCCGTCATCGACCGCGTCTCCAACGTACAAGTGTTGCCGATGGCCATACCTTTACGCGACAGCGCCGGTAAAGTGCATGCGGTTCTGGTCGGTATATCCGCACTTCGTTCGCCGAACTTCATGGAAGCCTTGTACGCCACACACATCGGCACGACAGGCGGATTGCTGCTGATTTCACCGCACGACAAAATGTTCGTAGGCTCTTCGGACCCCGGCATGATCCTTCAACCGACGCCGGCTCAAGGCGTGAACAAATTGCACGATCAGGCCATGAATGGATTTCGTGGTGCGGGTATTACGATCAATGCGCGAGGTGTCGAAGAGCTGGCAGCGTTCGCGTCCGTACGCAGCAACAGCTGGTTTGTCGTGGCGCGTCTGCCGACCCGCGAAGCCTTCGCGCCTGTTACCCGCTTGCGTGATTACGTCATGGGCAACACACTGATCATTCTGCCCATTTTCATTATATTCATGGTATTTGCGATGCGCCATGTCATGCGCCCGCTGATGGATACCGCAAAGCATGCCGACAGGATGACTCTGGGTGAAATTCCTCTGGCCCCCCTGCCGGTGGTGCGTCATGACGAAGTGGGTCATCTGACACAAGCTTTTAATCGCGTCCTGTCGAAATTAATTGAAAGCCAGACCGAGCTGGAGCACATCGCGCAGCACGACACACTGACCGGCCTGCCCAATCGCCAACTGCTGGCTGATCGCATGAAACAGGCTTTGATGCGTTCTCAACGCAATAAAACGCAAGTCGCGGTGCTGTTTCTCGACCTGGATGGCTTCAAACCGATCAACGACGGAATGGGCCATGAGGCAGGGGATGCCGCCTTGTGTGAAGTCGCCAAGCGGTTGAATGCCACAATGCGCCGCGAAGATACGTTTGCACGGGTAGGCGGCGATGAATTCGTCATTCTGCTCTCAGACCTGAATGAAAATTCAAAAACGTCAGTAGAGTTGGTGGCGAACAAATGCCTGGCAGTTTTTCATCAGCCTTTTGTTATCCAGGATCAAGCGTGTAAATTAGGAGTCTCAATCGGCATCGCCGTCGGTGACGGAGCGTGTTCACCGGATAAATTATTGATTGCTGCCGACCAGGCTATGTATCGGGCGAAGGACGCCGGACGAGGGCAATTTTGCTGGGCGAATGAATGCATGCTCTGTTCGAATGGCGACAAAAAATCTTCGTGCCAGGTTCGCAGATAGCCTCTCTTTCAACTACCAGGCTTTGCGCCGGAATACTGCTCAGGTTAATAGCATGGATGCAAGATATAGTGCCTGTTTGGCACAACAGGTGCCTCAACGATGAAGTTTATTTATCTGCTTGATCTCAGCGCCGTGGCGGTGTGTGCGATCACAGCAACGCTCGAAGCGCGCCGTCGCGAGTTAGATTGGTTCGGCGTTGTCGTTATTGCAGTGATTGCGGGCATTGGTGGTGGCACTTTGCGCGACATCTTGCTCGGACGATTACCGGTGTATTGGATACACGACCCGATCTATGTTGTGGTTGGCGCAACTGCTGCTACCTTCGCTTTTTTTCTTGGCCGCCACCTGCGTTTACCCAAGAATTTCTTCCTCATTCCCGATGCCGTAGGGCTTGCCCTCTTTACCGTGATTGGAACCAGCATCGCGATCCAGTTAGGCACGCCCTGGCTCATCGCGGCCTTGATGGGTGTAATCACCGGCGTCTTCGGGGGCGTCATCAGAGATATATTATGCAATGAGATTCCGCTGATTTTTCGCACTGACATTTACGCGACCGCGTCGCTGGCCGGGGCATCAATACTGATCGCACTGGACAGTTACAGCGTCGACCACAACCTCGCTATCTGGCTATCAATGGTCTGCATTATCGTCATCCGGCTGGCGGCGATACACTGGCATATTCATTTGCCGCGTTTGCGTGCGGATCGCTAGCAACAAAAGCACCGCCGAAGCTGATGATCCCAGCTTGAGCCAATACCAGAAAGCCCCTGCCGATGTAACTTGAGCCGGAGGTAGGTCGGTATTTTATGGTAACGTACTGACGGAGTTTAGCGGCGTTGATGCGTCCATCACTCCTCCTTGGAATATCCAATTTCAGAGCAGGCCTTGGACGAGGATTTGTCATGATGCAGTGAGGCTGCTTTATCCCCGATGAAGGGCATTATCCACCCCCATCAAATAGAATGGCAAGCGATACCACGAACGACCGTTACGGCGTGCCAGCAGTATCTGCTAAACGGCTATCGGGACAGCACAAGGCCATGACAGGCGATGTGCACATCAGGGCTGAGGATAGAACAGCTCAAGCCGATAGCCGACCGGCCTGAGCTGAGCCGTGTTCAGTCGCAGCTTGATGCTGACTTCATGATTGATCAGAAAACCGGTCTGTTCGCTTTCACTGGCGGGCAAATAATCGACCGGTTTGAATAAACGTCTTGCCAGCGTTTTGTCCTGCTCGTCGTTGAGCGTCAGCGCCAGTACCGGGAAAGCCAGCGTGTATGTGGCACGGTTACGCAACAACGCGCTGAAGGTAATCTCATTTTCGTGATCGGGAGCCGCTTCGAGACCGGATGACTCTATGCTCATCAGCTCGGATTGCTGTGGCAGAGGTACGCTGCATTTCAAAATATGGCAGTATCCGACCAGTGCGGGTTTGAGTCCCGGCACGTGGGCCGCAAGGCTGACACGGAAGAAATATGCCGATTGCGCCACCAGCAGCAGCACCAGAAAAAATGCACCAGCGACCCATGGCCAGGTGCTGCGTATAGGTGGAACGGGGAGATATTCCTCGGCGACTTCATGCTCCACCGGAGCAGTTTGTGACTGATGGACATCAACAGGTTCGGTCGCGTCGGGAATGGACTCTTGCTGGGCGGCAGGCTGAGTTGCAACCATCTGGCTGAAATCCAGTGCATCGTCTGATTCAGCCGCCGTTGATCCGGCAACCTCAGCTGCGACTTCATCCTGCAGCTCAGGCTCATCTGTTGATGAAGCGCTGACGTTTGTCACTGTCTCTGTTTCGTCCAACCCGTCTGCGGCGACAAACGACTCTTCAACGCCGATCTCATCGATTAACTGATCGAGTTGCGTAGCCGCCTGATCGGGAATGAATGTCGGACGCGCATCGAACGATTGCATGCAGTGACCGCAGCGCACCATACCTTGATGCGCAGTTAACTGCGCATCAGCAATCTTGAAGCGTGTTTCGCAGTGCGGACAGCGTGTCGTGCCATTCATCGGAATAAAGTTCAGCGTTTGCGACCGGACAGACACGACCAGCCATCTTCGAAAATAGGCGGGTTCAGGTCAAACCATTGGCTGTAGATGCTCATCACATCCTGAGCCTGCACCTCAAGAATACCCGACAGCACGATCTGACCGCCTGTTCTTGTCGCATCTGCCAGCAACGGAGCTAACAGGCGCAGCGGATTGGTCAGAATATTCGCAACCACCAGATCATAAATGCCTTTTGGCGCATTGTTCGGCAGATAAAACTCGACGTGATCAACATGATTGGCAATCGCATTATCGCGACTGGCCGTCACGGCCTGCGCATCCACATCGACGCCGACGGCGCGGACGGCGCCCAACTTGATCGCGGCAATCGCCAGGATGCCCGAACCGCAACCATAATCCAGCACGCTTTCGCCGCCAGCTAAGTTGTTATCCAGCCAGCGCAGACACAAACGCGTGGTGGGATGACTGCCCGTACCAAACGCCAGCCCCGGATCCAGCACGATATTGATTGCATCAGGGTCTGCCGGCGTATGCCAGGTCGGCACGATCCACAGCCTGCCAGAAATCGGGATAGGCTCGAATTGGGACTGCGTCAGGCGCACCCAGTCGTTGTCGGCCAGTGTTTCGATGCGGTGTTCAGGGAGCTCTGTCAGGCCAATGGATGCGGCCGCTGCCTGGAAAATTGCAGCAACATCGCGATCTGTATCGAACAGGGCGCTGACACGATTGTGCTGCCAGACACCGGGAGGCGGCTCGCCAGGTTCGCCGAAGATCGCCTGCTCGTCGGGCGTGTCGGCATCGGCATCAAGCAAATCGACCGATAATGCGCCGTGTTCGAGCAATGCCTCGCTCAGGGCCTCGGCGTGTTTCGCATCGGTTTCTACAATAAGTGTCAGCCAGGCCATTATTTATCCTTGTTACGTTCAGCCAGACGCTCTTCCAGATAGTGAATGCTGGTGCCGCCACCCATGAAAGCTGCGTCCAGCAACAAATCACGATGCAGTGCGATGTTGGTCTCAATCCCCTCTACCGCCATTTCGGACAAGGCCGTACGCATCCGCGCCATTGCCTGTTCACGCGTGTCACCATACGCGATGACCTTGCCGATCATTGAGTCGTAATGCGGTGGCACGTAATAATTGTTATAGGCATGTGAATCAACCCGGATTCCCGGGCCGCCCGGTGCATGCCATGAAGTGATGCGTCCCGGCGACGGCGTGAACTTGTAGGGATGCTCGGCATTGATGCGGCATTCGATGGCGTGCCCTTTAAACTGAATATCGCGCTGACGGAAGGCGAGCTTTTCACCTGCCGCGATCAGAATTTGCTGCTGCACAATGTCAATTCCGGTAATCATCTCGGTAACGGGATGCTCAACCTGCACACGGGTGTTCATTTCAATAAAGAAAAACTCACCATTCTCATAGAGGAATTCAAAAGTACCAGCACCGCGATAACCGATTTTGCGACAAGCTTCGGCGCAGCGTTCACCTATCTTGTTGCGCAGACGAGCATTCAGCAGCGGAGCGGGTGCTTCTTCCATTACCTTCTGGTTGCGGCGTTGCATCGAACAGTCGCGCTCACCCAGATAAACCGCATTACCATGCTGATCGGCCAATATCTGAAATTCAATGTGGCGAGGATTCTCCAGATACTTTTCCATGTACACGACTGGATTGTTGAACGCGGCCTGCGCTTCGGCGCGGGTCATCGTGACTGCACCCAGCAATGCCGCTTCGGTATGCACAACGCGCATGCCGCGTCCGCCACCGCCACCCGATGCCTTGATAATGACCGGGTAGCCAATGCTGCGCGCAATCTTGATGATCTCGGCAGGATTGTCAGGCAGCGCACCTTCTACACCGGGCACACAAGGTACGCCGGCTTTTTTCATCGCAATCTTGGCGCTGACCTTGTCGCCCATCAGGCGTATGGTTTCGGCACGCGGGCCAATGAACACAAATCCGCACTTTTCCACACGCTCAGAGAAATCGGCGTTCTCGGAGAGGAAACCGTAGCCGGGATGAATCGCCTGTGCGTCGGTTACTTCTGCCGCACTGATGATCGCGGGGATATTCAGGTAGCTCAGATGGGACGGGGCAGGCCCGATACAGACCGACTCATCGGCCAGTTTGACATACTTCGCATCGGCATCCGCTTCCGAATGCACTACGACCGTTTTAATACCCATTTCGCGACAGGCACGCTGGATGCGCAATGCTATTTCACCGCGATTGGCGATCAGAATTTTTTCAAACATGTACAGTCTCCGAACTTGATTGGAGTGCGGCGACGCATCGACGCCATCTAAAGCGCAGACTTGTCCTGGCACGGCATGACGACATTAACCGATAACAAACAGTGGCTGACCGAACTCGACCGGCTGACCGTTTTCTACCAGGATGGCCTTGATCACGCCGGTATAATCCGCATCGATTTCGTTGAGCAGCTTCATCGCTTCAATAATACACAGCGTGTCGCCGCTGTTCACGCTTTGACCAATATCCACGAATTGCTTGGACCCTGGTGACGGGGAGCGGTAGAACGTACCCACCATCGGTGATTTTACGACATGCCCCTCTTCGACAGCGGGTGCTGCTGCCACCGCAGCAACGACAGGCGCCGCTGCAACAGGCGCTGCCATGAATTGTTGCTGTGGCGCTGGCGCGTACAGTTGTTGTCCTGAAGCTACCGTGCGCGTGATGCGTACGCGTTCCTCACCTTCGCTGATTTCCAGTTCGGCAATGCCTGACGCTTCGACCAGTTCAATCAGTGTCTTGAGTTTACGTAAATCCATAATATCCTCCTCGCTTAGTTTTTATAGTGCAGCGCATATTGCACTGCGTATTCATATCCGGCGGCACCCAGGCCGCTAATCACCCCAACCGCCAAATCGGAAAAGAACGATTCACGGCGAAACGCTTCACGCGCATGCACATTGGACAAGTGCATTTCAACAAAAGGCAGCGCAACCGCCGCCAGCGCGTCACGTAAGGCCACACTGGTATGCGTGAAGGCGGCCGGATTAATGACGATAAATTGTGTGCCGTCGGTGCGCGCCTGGTGTACGCGTTCAATCAACGCGGCTTCCGAGTTGCTTTGAAAACACGACAGATTTGCGCCGTTCTTGCCGGCTAATGCGACTAAACTTGCATTAATTTCATCTAATGTGGTGCTTCCATACACCCCTGGCTCGCGGGTTCCGAGCAGGTTCAGGTTGGGTCCGTGTAATACGAGTATTGCTTGCATGTGCGCAGTTTGCCGTAAATTGAAGGTAATTGTCTATATTTTTTACACAGATAAGCAAATAACGTTACAGTCCGACGCGTTGTAATGTATCCAGAAACTGAGCCGCATCCTGATAGCCAACCACACGAAAATTGCTCATTTCCTGACTTTTCGTGTCGAAAAATAAAATACCGGGAGGGCCGTACAGGCCAAATTTTTTGAGTAACGCTTTGTCAGCGGCACTGTTCGCGGTGACATCGGCTTGCAACACGATGGCCGATTTGAGGTGAGCCTGCACGGCAGGATCGGCAAAGGTAAAACGTTCCATTTCCTTGCACGAAACGCACCAGTCTGCGTAAAAATCCAGCATGACGATTCTCCCGTCCGCTTTTTTCAGCCGGTCACTCAACTCTGCCAGATCTTTGACGCGCGAAAATGCCGGCGCGACCTGGGTATCGGCTTTGCAGACGGCACAAACTGCGTCAAGTGGCCTGAGTACATCGCGCGCACCTGACAACGCACCGATCAGATAGGCGATACCCAGCAATAGAGCCAGCATGCCGATCCCTTTCAGCAGTTTGTGGCTGGCCCGGGCGTTATGCGGCAAGCTGTCCAGCACACGCAAGTAGCTTGCCGACATGACCAGCAAAATTCCCCACAACAGCATCTGAACGGCAGCGGGAAGCAATGGCTGAATGATCCAGATCGCCAGCGCCAGCAGCAACACGCCGAAAAATCGTTTGACGCCGTCCATCCATGCGCCGGCCCGGGGCAGAAGCACACCCGCCGAGGTGCCAATCAACAATAGCGGCGAGCCCATCCCTAATGCCAGCGCGAACAGCGCGACCCCGCCGAGGATCGCATCGTGCGTCTGACCGATATAAAGCAAGGCTCCGGCCAGCGGCGCCGCGACGCAAGGACCCATGATGACGGCTGAGAGCGCGCCCATCACGAACACGCCGGACAGATGCCCGCCATGCAAGCGGTTACTGGTATCGCTCAGCTTGCTCTGCCACGCACTGGGCAATTGCAGCTCATAAAAGCCGAACATCGACAGCGACAGCAGCACGAACACGGCGGCAAAACTGCCCAGCACCCATGGGGTTTGCAGTGCGTTGGAAATCAAATCGCCACTCATCCCTGCCGCGACACCGGCGGCGGCGTAGGTGACAGCCATGCCCAGAACGTAAGCCAGCGAAAGCAGAAAGGCATGCATTTTGGTGATTTTATGGCCACGTCCAACGATAATTCCGGACAGGATCGGAATCATCGGGAACACGCAAGGCGTCAATGCCAGCAGCAGCCCCGCGCCAAAAAAGAATGAAATGATCAGCCAGAAGCTGCCATGTTCGAACAAGTTGGCTATTTTTGTATTTTCTGTGGGCGGCGCGATGTTTTCGGTTTTCGTTTTGCCCTCACCGATTATCTGCCCGCCGCCTGCTTGCTGTTTGCTGTCAGGCAGGTCGATTTCCAGCGTTTTATCCTGGCTGGGATAACACAAACCCTGTTCACTACAGCCCTGATAGGAGGCGTCCAGTGCAATTCGGGTCGCGGCATCGCCTCTGCGTTCCAGCACAATCTCGACCTGAAACGGATGATGAAAAACATGAGTCTCGCCAAAATTCGGGTCGTGTTTCAGCTCACCGTCGGGCAGTTTGACCGATACGATTTTGACTGTATCGCCCGCCACCTTAAAACTCACCTTATCGCGATACAAATAATAGCCCGGCGTCACCTTGAAGTTGGCTTGCAGTGTATGTGCATCACGCACCGTCACTTCCAGCGCGAAAGCCTGGTCGGGCGGCAAGAAACTGGGTTGTTGCCTGGCGCCAAACGCAGGCAACTTATCCAGCAGACTTTCAGCGAAGCTAGCGTTAGTGATAAGGCAGAGCAACAGCACGAATGCGAAACGCATATTTATTCCTTGCAAGAGTTGATTTCCTGTCTCACCCAGCACAAATAGGCGGGCAAACCAGCAGAAACGGGGACCGCGATAATTTCAGGCAGCTCATAAGGATGCAAGGCCAGAATCAGGGCTTCGAGGGCAGGATAGGCATCCGTTGTCGTTTTGATTAGCAACGGCACTTCGCTGGCGGTTTCGATTTTTTCCTGCCAGCGGTAAGTCGAGGTGCAGGGAGCGAGTTGATTAACACAGGCGGCGGCGCGCTGCTCGATGATCTGCCGCGCAAGCTGTTGCGCTGAGGCCGAGTCAGGCAGATTGGTAATAACCAGCAGTATTTCGCTCATAATTTTGAGAAGCGCAGACCAAGCTGCAGCAATTCGTCCCACACATCGCCAGCCCTTAATCCTTTTATGATCTTGTCCAGCCGGGCTGCGTGTCCGATCGCGCGTTCGATGTGCACAAATTTCAGGCGACGCGCCGCGTTCTCGACCTGGCTCTGCTTGTCTTTGCGCACCCGCATGTCGCGCATCGCATCGCGCAGATTGAAGCCACGCTGCGTGGCCTGCAACAGACGTCCCACGGTACGGATGTCCTCGCTGACCGCCCACAGCACCAGCACGGTCGCCGTGCCTTCCGCACGCAAGCCATCCAGTATGTGCGCGTATCGGGCTGCATCGCCGGCGAGCATGGCTTCGGACAACTTGAAAATATCATAGCGCGCGACATCCATGACGGCTTCTTTCACCTGATCGAAAGAAAGCATGCCCGGCGGATACAGCAGCCCCAGTTTCTGGATCTCCTGAAATGCGGCAAGCAGGTTGCCCTCGCAACGGTCGGCAAGAAAATCCAGTGTCGATTTATCGGTTGATTGTGCCTGGCGCAGCAGGCGCGCCGAAATCCAGTCCGGCAGCTGACTGCGGGGAATATCGTCGGCACAGATCATCACCCCGTGCTGCGCTAACGCACTGAACCACTGGGTCTTTTGCGCTGCCCAGTCGAGCTTGGGCAGCGTAATCAGCGTGAGGATATCATCGCTCATATGCGTGACGTACTCCTGCAATGCCTGACCGCCCTCAGTGCCGGGCTTGCCGGTCGGAATACGCAGATCCACCACCTTGCGCGTTGCAAATAGCGATAGATTCTGTGCGCAGTTCTTCAACTCGCCCCATTTGAAATGTTGTTCGGCGATCAGTATGTCGCGCTCGGCATAGTCTGCTGCACGTGCCGCCGCACGAATGCTGTCTGCCGCTTCAATGACCAGCAGCAGCGCATCGCCGTACACCACGTACAGCGGTTTGAGCCCTGATGCCAGGTGGCGCGGCAGCGCTTCACAGGTTAACTGCATTATTTTTCCGGCAGAACCCGGGGTTTGGCGTGGCTAAGACGACGCACAATCTGCTGAACCATATCCGCGCGCATGCTCTGGTAGATCAGCGCTTCTTCGGCTTCCTTGGCGAGAATCTGCGCGTCGTCATAGGTGAAATCGCGACTCAGCACCAATTCATCGGCCGGCAGCCATTCCCGCTGCTCGCTGTCGTAGGCACGCAGTGCAACGCGATAGCGCAACTGGAACTCGCTTACGCGCCCGCTACCGCCCAGCGTCAGAATCTGCTTCTCAGGGGTGTCCGACGAAATGCTCAGCACGACCTCTGCCTTATCGGCTGTGCTGGTCAGCTCGACATGATTCGCCTCCAGGTTGCGGCGCAGCTCGCTGATCAGTGCGGAACCGGGATTGGCCGCTTCAATGTAGAGCGTAGAAAACGGCATCCTCGCATCGCCGCGCAGATGAAAGCCACAGGCGGCGAGCAGTAGCGCGAGTGCCAGCATCGTCAGATGCCTGAATCGATTGGCGGGTAGTTTCATCAGGCTCATCGGGATTCTCCTAGGCAACAATGTTGATCAAACGTCCCGGCACGACGATGATCTTTGTAGGTGTCGCGCCTGCCAGCTGTTTCACGACCGCTTCATGCGCCAGCGCCATCTGTTCCAGCGTGGCCTTATCGGTCGTCTTGGCAACCGTCAGGCTGCCGCGCAGTTTGCCATTGATCTGAATCATCAGTTCAATTTCGTTCTGCACCAGCGCATCCGGGTCGGCTTTAGGGAACGCCTGATCCAGCATATCGCTGCCCGGACGCAGTCCTGACCACAAAGCCTGGCAGGTGTGTGGCACGATAGGATTGAGCATCAGCGCGACGGCTTCCAGCGTTTCCTGTGCTACTGCGCGCCCCATTGGTGTCGGATCGTCGAATTTACCCAGCGCATTGAGCAGTTCCATGTTCGCTGCAATGGCGGTATTGAAAGTCTTGCGCCGGCCGATGTCATCATCCACTTTCTGGATAGTCTGATGCAGCTGGCGTCGCATCGATTTGGCCGCCGCACTCAATTCACCGCTGCTGTATGCCGCAACCACACCCTGTTCGACATGGTCGTGGGTGGCTTTCCAGACTCGCTTGAGAAAGCGGAATGATCCTTCCACCCCGGCATCCGACCACTCCAGAGATTGCTCAGGGGGAGCGGCGAACATCATGAACAGCCGCGCGGTATCTGCGCCAAATTCGTCGATAATGGCTTGCGGATCGACGCCGTTATTCTTGGACTTCGACATTTTCTCCGTGCCGCCGATAATCACAGGCAGTCCATCTGCGCGCAGCGTGGCGCCCACAGGACGACCGCGCTCATCGTTGCTGACATCCACTTCCGCCGGGTTGATCCACAGCTTCTTGCCATTGGCCTCGGTTCGGTAGAAGGTCGGCGCGATTACCATGCCCTGCGTGATCAGATTTTTGAACGGCTCAGCCAGATGCTCAGTTCCCTCGCCGAACACCCCGACATCCCGCATCAACTTCTGGAAAAAGCGCGCATACAGCAGATGCAGAATCGCGTGTTCGATTCCGCCGATATATTGATCAACAGGCAGCCAGTGGCGGGCGCGCTCATCCACCAGTCCTGTGGTGCAACCCGGGCTGGTATAGCGGGCGTAATACCAGGACGACTCGACGAAAGTATCCATCGTGTCAGTCTCGCGCCGTGCGGCAGCGCCGCATTTCGGACAGGTCGTCTCGTAAAACTCAGGCATCTTGGCCAGCGGGGAGCCGGCGCCATCCGGCACCACGTCTTCCGGCAGGATCACCGGCAGCTGATCGTCCGGCACCGGCACGTCGCCGCATTGCGCACAATGGACGATCGGGATCGGGCAGCCCCAGTAACGCTGGCGGGAAATACCCCAGTCGCGCAGGCGGAATTGCACCTTCTTCTCGCCCAGGCTCAAGGCGGCGAGGTCGGCAGCGATCGCATCCACCGCCTGATCGTAATCGAGGTTGTCGTACTTGCCGGAATTGATACAGACACCGTCCTTGGTGCCGTACCATTCCTGCCAGGCGGCATCGCTGAAACTTTGATCTTTAGCAGCAATAGACTGCTTAATCGGCAAATTGTATTTCTTCGCGAAGCCGAAATCCCGCTCGTCATGTGCCGGGACGGCCATCACCGCACCCTCGCCGTAACCCATCAGCACATAGTTTCCGACCCACACCGGCACTTGTTCGCCGGTCAGCGGATGCGTAACTTTTAACCCGGTGTCCATGCCCTTCTTTTCCATCGTCGCCATATCGGCTTCGGCGGTGCCGCCGTGCTTGCAGTCTTCGATGAAGGCGGCAAGTTCCGGGTTGTTATTCGCGGCATACGTTGCCAGCGGGTGTTCCGCCGCGATCGCGACGAAGGTCACGCCCATGACAGTATCGGCGCGGGTTGTATAAACCCACAGCTTTTCCGACTTGCCATCCAGTTGATACGGGAACGCGAAGCGCACACCGAAACTCTTGCCGATCCAGTTGGCCTGCATGGTCTTCACCTGCTCCGGCCAGCCTGTCAGTCCGTCCAGGTCTCGCAGCAATTCGTCTGCGTACTGTGTGATGCGAAAGAAATACATCGGAATGTCGCGCTTCTCGACCAGCGCGCCGGAACGCCAGCCGCGCCCGTCGATGACCTGCTCGTTCGCCAGCACAGTGTGATCGACCGGATCCCAATTCACCGAGGAGGTCTTCTTGTAGATGATGCCTTTTTCGAACAACCGGGTGAACAACCATTGCTCCCAGCGGTAATACTCCGGCGTGCAGGTGGTCACCTCGCGCGCCCAGTCGATGCCTAAGCCCAGGCTTTGCAGCTGGCGGCGCATGTAATTGATGTTGTCGTAAGTCCATGCGGCAGGCGGCACGTTATGCGCCTGGGCTGCGTTTTCGGCAGGCAGGCCGAACGCATCCCAACCCATCGGCTGCATCACGTTATAGCCCTTCATGCGGTGATAACGGCTCAATACGTCACCGATGGTGTAATTGCGCACATGCCCCATGTGCAGTTTGCCGGATGGATAAGGGAACATCGACAGGCAGTAATACTTGGGCTTGTCGCTGATTTCCGTGGCGGCGAATGCGCCGGAATCGTTCCAGTGTTGTTGGGCTTGCTGTTCGATGGAGGCAGGATGATAGATGGATTGCATGGTTTTACGATTTGTAGCCTGAATTCGGGGATGCCGCATTATAGCGGCATCAACCCTCACCCGCGAATCGCGCTTCACAAATCAGACGATCGAAAAATGCGCTGGCAAGTGCATCACCCTGCATGTTTTCAGCCAAAATGAACATTTTTTACGCAAATAGCACGTGTCTAGTAGTGGGAAGAGATTGTTTGATATAAAATCACCAGCTATAAAATTTTAATCATTACGTTCAGGAGAAGTAATTATGTCGAGCAAGCATCCCGTTATTGCGGTTACCGGTTCTTCCGGCGCAGGCACCACCACCGTTAAACGTGCCTTCGAAAACATCTTCCGCCGCGAGAAGATCACAGCCGCAGTTATCGAGGGCGACAGCCTGCACAGCCTGGATCGCATGGCATTCCGCACCGCTGCAGCAGAAGCCGCCAAGGCCGGGCACAACACATTCAGCCATTTCGGTCCTGAAGCGAACCACTTCGACAAGATCGAAGGCATGTTCAAGGCATACGGCGAAACCGGCATGTGCAAACGTCGTTACTACGTGCACAGCGAACCTGAAGCCGTACAACACAACAAGCATTTCGGCCTGACCGACCTGACACCGGGCGTATTCACGCCATGGGAAGACATCGAGTCCAATTCAGACCTTTTGTTCTACGAAGGTCTGCACGGCCTGGCAAAGGATGAATCCAAGGGCATTGATGCCGGCCGTTATGTCGATCTGGGCATCGGCGTAGTTCCTGTCGTCAATCTGGAATGGATCCAGAAGATCCATCGCGACCAGGCTGAACGCGGCTACTCGGCTGAAGCAACCGTAGACACGATCATGCGTCGCATGCCTGACTACATCAAGTACATCACCCCGCAGTTCACTCATACCAACATCAACTTCCAGCGCGTCGCAACGGTGGATACATCCAATCCGTTCATCGCGCGCGACATTCCGACACCGGACGAAAGCTTCGTCGTAGTACGTTTCCGCGATCCAAAAGGCGTGGACTTCCCGTACATGCTGGCGATGATCCCCGGCTCATTCATGTCACGCGCCAACACACTGGTCGTCCCTGGCGGCAAGATGAGCCATGCGATGGAAGTGATTCTTGCACCGGTCATGCACGACATGATCCAGAACAAGAAGAAGTAATCACTGCCACGCCGGGCTTGCTCCGGTAGCCAGCAAACGGGGAATCGGACGATATGTTTGATTCCCCGTTTTTATTTGTGCAACACGAGGATTTTATGGATACCGTAGCGGTCATCGACTTTGAAACAACCGGGATGTCGCCCGTCATGGGTGATCGTGCGACCGAGGTCGCGGTGGTAATCGTGACTGATGGCGTGATCGTTGATCAGTATCAGAGCCTGATGAATACCGGCGCATACATCCCTGCATTCATCGAGGCACTTACGGGCATATCCAACGAAATGCTCCGCAATGCGCCGCCGGCAGCGAAGGTGATGGGCGAGCTGGCAAAGTTCGTCGGCAACATTCCTCTGGTCGCGCACAATGCGTCGTTCGACAGCAAGTTTCTCGATGCTGAATGGTCAAGAATGGGGCATCGTCGGCAACAACAATTTGCCTGTTCGATGCTGCTCTCGCGGCGGATTTATCCGCAGGCACCCAACCACAAACTCGGAACACTGGTTCGTCACCTGGAATTGCCATCGGCTGCCCGCCATCACCGCGCCCTGGCTGATGCCGAGATGACCGCTCATCTATGGCTCCGAATGGTCTCGGACATCAAACATCAGCACGCCATGAACGCTGTGACTCACGAATTTCTCTGTACGCTGCAAAAGGTGCCAAAAGCCAAGATAGCTGGCTGCATCGATAAAGCCCGGGGCAACTTGCATGCGGTTACCAAAACGAATTGATACCCGGCCTCTGACCGATTTCAAGCACCCGCTTCAAATCGACTGACCTACCTGCCAGGCTCAACAGTTTGAACGGGGTACACTCGTCGCTTGACGACACAACACCGGATGGGTTCTACTTCGAAAACTTGCTCACACCAGCGGTGTTGGCATGAACGGCATTCGCATGGCATGCACCATTCAATCAGGCGGAGCCGCATTGAGACGTCCTATTAATGTCTTGCCGGGAGGAAAAATGAAACGCTACAGTTTAATTTTGACGCTGATATTGCTCACTGCGTGCAGCGGCCCCCGCACCTATGCCGAGCGGGAGGAATTCCATACCGATTCGCGTCACAGCAGAAATTTTATCGCGACGGCGGAACCCGTATGCGAGGCCGCCCGCCGCGTGTTGCTCAGAGATGGCTATATCGTCGAGGACAGCGCCAATCAGGACCTGGTCGGCGCCAAAGAATTCCAGATCGAAGAGAATCGTCATGCCATCTTGCGCCTTTACGTCACCTGCGGCCAACGCGCCAGCGGTTCCACGCTGTTCGTCACCGCCACCGAAGAGCATTTCGACGTTAAGACCAGCCGCCAGGGCACGTCAATTGGCGTGCCTCTGTTATCCCCCATTTCCATCAGCAGCACGAGCGAGGCCGACAATCAGGTCAAGACACGGGGCGAGACGGTAACGGACAAGGGTTTTTACGAGCGTTTCTACCGGGGCGTACAGCAGGAATTGGGGCGCTAGCCGGGCCATGCCATTTGGGTAACCGGCGTAGCCGCCAACTTTGAATTCAACTAATTCTGACCGCTCACCCCAGACCTTCCCAAGGAGAGAGGCGTCCACCCCCTCTCTCCTGACGCACCCCACCGCTTTAACTATTTTTTGATTCGATCATCCGTGCGCCGCTGTGGGATAATTCGCAGATGAATACGACCCTTTTATCCGGCCTCAACTCCCCGCAATTGCAAGCCGTCACGCTCCCACAACAATCCGCGCTGATTCTGGCCGGCGCCGGCAGCGGCAAGACCCGCGTGCTGACCACACGCATCGCGTATCTGATCAGCACCGGTGCTGTCAGCCCGCACGGCATTCTGGCGGTGACCTTTACCAACAAGGCGGCGAAGGAGATGGTCACGCGCCTGTCTGCGATGCTGCCGATCAATACGCGCGGCATGTGGATAGGTACGTTTCACGGGCTTTGCAACCGCTTATTGCGCGCGCATTTCCGCGAAGCGAATCTGCCACAGACCTTCCAGATCCTTGATTCCGGCGACCAGCTCTCCGCAATCAAGCGCGTGATGAAAGCGCAGAACGTGGACGATGAAAAATTCCCGCCGCGTGAGATGCAGAACTTCATCAGTGGCAGCAAGGAACAAGGATTGCGCGCGCATGATGTGGAAGCCTATGACCCGTACACGCGGCGCAAAGTTGAGGTGTACGCCGAATACGATGCGCAATGTCAGAAGGAAGGCGTGGTGGATTTCTCCGAGTTGCTGCTGCGCTGTTACGAGCTGCTCTCGCGCAATGCGCCGTTACGCGAACACTATCAGGAGCGCTTCAAACACATTCTGGTGGACGAGTTTCAGGATACCAATCCGCTGCAATACCAGTGGCTGAAGCTGCTGGCGGGCGGGCATAACTCGTTGTTTGCGGTAGGGGATGACGACCAGTCCATCTATGCGTTCCGGGGTGCGAATGTCGGCAACATGAAAGACTTGCTGCGCGACTTCAATGTCGAGGCCGTCATCAAGCTGGAGCAGAACTACCGTTCGCACGGCAACATTCTCGATGCGGCAAACGCGCTGATCAGCAACAACCGCAATCGCCTGGGCAAGAATCTGTGGACGTCGGAGCAGGGCGGCGAGAAGCTGCGCGTGTATGAGGCGCCGACCGACGTGGAAGAGGCTAATTTTATTGTCAGTGAAATCAGGCAGTTAAAATCAGAAGGACTGAAGCTGACCGAAATGGCGTTGCTGTATCGCTCCAACGCGCAGTCGCGGGTGCTGGAACATGCACTGGTCTCGGCAGGATTATCCTATCGCGTATATGGCGGCCTGCGCTTTTTCGAGCGTCAGGAAATCAAGCATGCGCTGGCCTATCTGCGCCTGATGCAGAACACCGACGACGACAATGCACTGCTGCGCATCATCAATTACCCGACGCGCGGCATCGGTGCACGCAGCATCGAGCAAATACAGGAAGCGGCGAAACTTCACGGCACGACGCTTTGGGACGCAGCGGCACGGGCAGGCGGCAAGGTGTCAGCCTTCGTCGGCCTGATCGAATCACTGCGCAGCGCGACGAGCACCCTTCCGCTTCCCGAGATCATGGATCACGTACTGGTTCACAGCGGCCTTGTCGCGCATTATCAAAATGAGACCGGTGCCAAGAAGCGCGAAGCGGAAGAACGACTGGAGAATCTGAAAGAGCTGGTCACCGCAGCGACGCTGTTCGTGCATGAAAACGAGGATGACAGCCTGACCTCTTTCCTCACTCACGCCTCTCTGGAAGCGGGCGAGCATCAGGCGGGCGATCAGGATGATGCGCTGCATCTGATGACGGTGCACGCAGCCAAGGGTCTGGAGTTCAACGCCGTGTTCATCACCGGCCTGGAAGAAGGCTTGTTCCCGCACCAGAACAGCCAGCGGGTAGACGGCGGGCTCGATGAAGAGCGCCGCCTGATGTATGTCGCGATCACGCGCGCACGGCGCCGCCTGTATATGAGTTTCGCACAAAGGCGCATGCTGAACGGACAAGTGAGTTACGGTGCGCCATCAAGCTTTTTGAAAGAATTGCCTGAAGAGCTGGTTCAATGGTTATCGGCACGCGCAGCCGCACCCAACCCGTTTACCTCATTCGGTTATGCGGCGCCATCGGGATCAGCACCAGTGGTGCAGCGCTCGGTGAGCGGCACGGGATGGCGCATCGGCCAGCGCGTGATGCACCAGAAATTCGGCGAGGGCGTGGTCACCGGTGTGGAGGGCAGTGGCAACGACGGCCGCGTTCAGGTCAACTTCAAACATGCGGGCAGCAAGTGGCTGGCGCTGGAATACGCAAAACTCACCGCGCTATGATTGTCGCCGATAAGCCGGCAGCCTCTAGCGATGCGCGTCTTGCGCTGATAGCCGAAAGTTATCAACGCCTGACCGGTAAACCGCTGCTGGAAGCGTTCTATCCGCAAGCAATGTGGAACGCATCCTGCGCGATCGTCGCGCACGGCACGGAAGATGACCCGGTATTTTTCTATGGAAATCAGGCGGCACTTCAGGTTTTCGGGATGAGCTTCACCGAATTTACCAGCCTGCCCTCGCGCCTCTCAGCTGAACCGCTTGAACGGCAGGCGCGCGCCAGTTTGCTGGAAAGAGTCACAAGAGTGGGATTCGTCGATGATTATTCCGGCATGCGCATCGCCAAGTCTGGTGATCGTTTCATGATTACCGATGCGACCGTGTGGAATCTGATCGATGCGGCGTGCATACAGCACGGACAGGCCGCGACTTTTGCAATCCGAAAATGATTCAGGCGTGCGGCGGAAGATTCGCTGCCTGTTTGTCCGGCACTTCTCTTTTCGATGCCTGGGTGATCGCACCCGCCTCCATGATCGCGGTCACCATGACACCGGCCAGCGTCGGTAAAATTGCGATGCGCGTGAGTGCAGTCCAGACGATGTGTCCCATACTCACGCTGTTGGCGGTCAGGCTGACCAGCCAGGCGATCAGAATCAACGCCGCCGTGAGGGCGTAGCCCAGCATCAACCATCTGCTATGCCTGAACGCCAGCTGCCAATGCAAATCAACGAAGCGGCTCGTGGTTTTTTTGCTGCGGAAGTAGATATAAGCGATCAGCACGCCGGTACACAACAGCGGAATGAGCAAGCCTGCCATCCCGAACTTCAGCGCGATGACGGCAGGTGCCACCAGCAGGTTCAATAAAAAAAGCCCTGATATGAACAAGTTATGCGGCAGCTGCGCCCGCGTGACTTCTGCTTCACTTACCTCGAATTGCATCTCATTTCCCGGCGTGATTCTACGAATGCAGAAATATTAGCATATTCTGATACTTAACACAGAAGCCAAACGCGTGTTGGCGTGCCACAGATCAGAAATGCGCCTGATCGTCCTCGCCGGCAACGACGGCTTCAATTGGCGCACTGCTGACTTCGGGCGGAAAAATGTCTGAAAAACTCGCATACAGCGACGTAAACACCATCGGCATCAGGATCAGCCAGC
>JBBRBS010000006.1:0-35248 GCA_038205615.1 Burkholderiales bacterium
GGAACTGAGATAGGGCTACCGGTATTCACAACAGCCATACCGCGTTGCAAACCATCCGATGAGCCCATAGCAATGGTACGAACCACGCCGTCACCCAATTGCTGCTGAACTTCGAAAGTCAAACCTGCTTCAACAATAGAACCCGCCGCTGCCTGCAGCGTGAGTGCATCGTATACTTTTGGCATTTGGTCGCGTGGAAATTCAATATCTACCACCGCACCAATACACTGAACAATCTTACCTTGAGTCATTTTGAAATTCCCCATCTAAATTAATTTTGGTGTTATCGCTGTATTCAAATCTACAAACACTAGCCTACCGCTGCCGCTCCGCTGCAAATCTCGGAAATCTCACGGGTAATTGCAGCCTGACGTGCCTTGTTGTAGACCAACTTGAGATCAGCGATGACGCTCTTGGCATTGTCAGATGCGGATTTCATCGCAACCATACGTGAACTCTGCTCAGACGCCATGTTTTCAACGACGCCCTGATAAACCAGCGATTCAACGTAACGCAACAGCAACTCATCGATTACAACCTTGGCGTCCGGCTCATAAATATAATCCCAACTGCCCGTCGTCGCATCAATTTGCTCACCATTAAGCGGCAACAACTGCTCGACGCAAGGCTCTTGCTTCATGGTGTTCACGAAATGGTTATAGCAGATATGAATCGCATCGATCTCGCCGGAAACATAAGCATCCAGCATGACCTTTACCGCGCCGATCAAACTGGCCAGATGCGGAGCATCACCCAAACCGGTCAGGTTTGACTTGACTTCGGCACCCATGCGATTCATGAAACCCAGGCCTTTATTACCGATGGCACAAACTGCAATCTTCTTGCCTTCCGAGTCCCAAGTCTTCATTTGACCTACGACCAGACGCAGCAGGTTGCTATTCAAACCACCGCACAAACCCTTGTCCGAGGTAATCAGAATTACGCCAACCTTTTTGATGCTTTCACGTTTTACCAGGAAAGCATGCTTATATTCAGGATTGGCGCGCGACAAATGAGCCGCCACTGCGCGGATCTTTTCAGAGTAAGGACGAGCAGCGCGCATGCGCTCCTGTGCCTTACGCATCTTGGCAGCGGCAACCATTTCCATGGCGCGTGTAATCTTGCGTGTATTTTCTACACTCTTGATTTTCGTGCGGATTTCTTTACTGCCAGCCATTTCTCACCCCGACTTAATAAACTGCAGTTGCTTTGAATTCCTCAATCGCAGCAGACAACAGCTTTTCGTTATCCGCACTCAGGTCTTTTTTGGATTCAATCGTATCCATCAATTCCTTGTTTTTGGACTTCAGGTAAGCGTGTACTGCAGATTCGAATGCCAGCGCCTTAGGCACCGCAACGTCATCAAAGTAGCCTTTATTCACACAGAACAAAGTAACAGACATTTCGGCAACAGACAGAGGGCAATATTGCAACTGCTTCATCAGTTCAGTTACCAGCTTGCCGCGCTCCAGCTGCTTGCGTGTCGCTTCATCCAGATCCGATGCGAACTGCGCAAAAGCCGCCAATTCACGGTACTGAGCCAACGCCAGACGCACACCACCACCGAGCTTCTTGATAACCTTGGTCTGAGCAGCGCCACCGACGCGAGACACCGAGATACCGGCGTTGATCGCAGGACGAATACCGGCGTTGAACAAGTCTGTTTCCAGGAATATCTGACCGTCTGTGATCGAAATCACGTTGGTTGGAACGAATGCAGAAACGTCGCCAGCCTGAGTTTCGATGATAGGCAATGCTGTCAGCGAACCTGTCTTACCCTTGACTTCACCCTTAGTGAACTTTTCTACGTAATCCGCATTGACTCGTGCTGCGCGTTCCAGCAAACGGGAGTGCAGGTAGAACACGTCGCCAGGATAGGCTTCACGACCTGGTGGACGACGCAGCAACAAGGAGATCTGACGGTAAGCCCAAGCCTGCTTGGTCAAATCGTCATAGACGATCAGCGCATCTTCGCCGCGATCGCGGAAGTATTCGCCCATCGTGCAACCGGCGTAAGGGGCCAAAAATTGCATTGCAGCAGAATCAGAAGCGGTAGCCGCAACAACGATGGTGTAACCCAGCGCGCCGTGCTCTTCCAGCTTGCGTACCACGTTAACAACGGTCGAAGCCTTCTGACCAATCGCAACGTAGATACAGGTGATGCCCTGGCCTTTTTGGTTGATGATCGCATCGATCGCAACCGCAGTCTTGCCGGTTTGGCGATCGCCGATGATCAGCTCGCGCTGACCGCGACCAACAGGTACCATCGCATCGATTGACTTCAGACCGGTTTGCACAGGCTGATCAACTGATTGACGCTCGATCACGCCTGGCGCGACTTTTTCAATCTTGTCGGTCATCTTGGCATTGATCGGGCCCTTGCCATCGATAGGCTGTCCCAGTGCGTTTACGACACGACCGCACAATTCAGGACCAACAGGGACTTCCAGAATACGTCCGGTACACTTAACTGTGTCACCTTCGGTAATATGCTCGTATTCACCGAGAATAACGGCGCCTACAGAATCACGTTCCAGGTTCAAAGCCAAACCAAATGTATTGCCAGGGAATTCCAACATTTCGCCTTGCATTACGTCGGACAGACCGTACACACGAACGATACCGTCAGTCACACTGACAACAGTACCTTCGGTGCGAGCCTGGGTCAGCGCTTCGAAATTTTCGATGCGGCTGCGAATCAAATTGCTTATTTCAGAAGGGTCAAGCTTCATCTGGATTTCCTTATCTTGATAAATCTATTATCAGGCCAGGGCGGTTGCCATTTCGCCAAGACGTGTGCGCACAGAACCATCTATCACGCTGTCTCCGGTACGAATAACCACGCCACCTAGCAAATCTTTATTGATACTACAGACCAGCTTAATGTCACGTCCCAGTTGCTTCTTCATCGAAGCGCTGATCGTGTCCTGCTGCCCGGGCGTCAATTCAAAAGCCGATTCCACAACAACGTGAGCGGTCTTCTCTGCATCGGCGCGTAGCGTCTCAAAAATTTCCGAAATTTCAGGAAGTTCGAGCAGACGGCGCTTTTCAACCAGAACACGGACAAAATTGATTTGCTGTGGCTTCGCTTTGTCGCCAAGCAAACCGAGCAACAAACCTTCAACCTTCGCCCTTGCAACTCTCGGGCTGGTGATGACGGCTTGTACATCGGGATGATTGACAGATTCAGCCAATGTCGAAATCGCTTCGGACCAGCCCTTTAAATCTGACAAGCTCTGCGCTACGTCAAATGCGGCTTGAGCATAGGGTCTTGCTGTTGTTATGGCTTCAGACATGATGATTACATTTCCGCAACAAGTTTATCGAGCAAGTCGTTGTGCGCCTTGGAATCAACTTCACGCCCCAGAATCTTGGCAGCACCCGCAAGGGCAATTGCCGACACCTGAGAACGCAATTGTTCTTTGGCACGGAAAGCTTCCTGCTCGATTTCAGCCGTCGCACCAGCAATGATGCGGTCAGCTTCAACCTTAGCCTGAAGCTTGGCCGCTTCAATGATTTCACTAGCGCGCTTATCTCCGCTGGCGAGAATATCAGCTGCTTTTTCTTTTGCTTCACGCAACAGTTCTGCAGAACGCTTAGCAGCCAGGTCAAGATCATGCTTCCCACGCTCAGCAGCAGCCAGGCCATCAGCTATGGTTTTTTGGCGGTTTTCAATCGCCGACATCAATGGCGGCCAGATAAACTTGGCTGTAAACCATATCAGAATGGCAAACGTCAATGCCTGCGCAATCAGTGTAAAAGTAATATCCATTTCAGCTCCTAACAATGGCCTGAACAGCGCAGGCCAGGCCCAAACTATTTAATAACGCTTAACAGCGGGTTAGCAAATGCGAACATCATTGCCAGACCAACACCGATAATGAAGGATGCGTCGATCAGACCGAGCAACAGAAAAACCTTACCTTGCAAAACTGGAATCATTTCTGGCTGACGAGCTGCACCGTCCAGGAAGCTGCTACACATAATACCGATACCGATACAAGCACCCAACGCACCCAGGCCAATAATCAGACCGATACCAACGCCGGTGTATGCTTGAATCAGTGCCATAAATTGCATGTTTTCCATCGTGTTTCCTTTCGATTTACTAAGTTATAAAAATTACTACTATTGCTACTACTAGTGACTTTCATGTGCCATTGCAAGATACACAACGGTCAGCATCATGAAAATAAAGGCTTGCAAAACAACGATCAGGATGTGGAACACTGCCCACCCGGCACCTAACAGCGCGCCGAATATCGTCCCGACCAGACCGGTGGCCGCCCACATTCCCAACAACAGGAAGATGATTTCGCCAGCGTACATGTTACCGAACAGACGCAAGGCATGCGACAGCGGCTTGGATACATATTCGATCAGGTTAAACAAAAAGTTGGCAGGCCAAATCAACGGATTAGAACCGAACGGGGAACAGAACAACTCATGTATCCAGCCGCCCAGACCCTTGACCTTGATGCTGAAGAAGATCATCAGGAACCATACCGACAATGCCAGTGCAAAGGTGGTGTTGATGTCTGAAGTCGGCACTGCGCGCCAGTGCTCGAGTCCGAACACATTCTCGTAAACCCAGACCATCACGTCGATAGGCAAGAAGTCCATCGCGTTCATCATCAGTACCCAGACGAATACGGTAAGCGCAAGCGGTGCGATAAACTTGTTGCGGTCGCCATGGAAGATTCCCTTGACCTGATCGTCGATGAATTCGACCAGCAATTCAACGGCGGCCTGGCGCTTGGTCGGCACACCTGCGGTGGCACCACGAACAATCCAGTACAGCAATCCGAATGTCAGCAGACCGAGCAGGCCGGACACGATCAATGTGTCCATATGCAACGACCAGAATCCGCCACTACCGATAGACTGGGAATTGAAGGTTAGGTGATGAGTGATATAGCTAGATGGTGTTAGCGCGTGTTCGGTCGACATTCATTGATCCAGTTATTTTTTATTATTCCCTACGGCTCCCAGCCCCGCACCTGAAACAAGTACAGAAGCTGCCAGCCCGCCTATCAGAGCCAATGGTACCAGCCCGTTATAAAGTTTAAATATCACCAGCAACAGCAAGCAGATCACCATTATTTTGGTGAGCTCCGCCTTAAGCAATGCAACCAACACGCTGCCTGCCGATTGATCTACCCGCCTGCGCGTCATCAATACACCCGCATATCCGCCCGCCAGCGCTGCGGCACCACCCAAGAAGGAGGAGATTGCCGCATTTACACTGCTAATCAGCAGATATACGACGCAGAATGCCAACGTTACGATTATTTGCCAGCGTGCAGCCTTTTCGAAGGCTTGATTTATTGTTATTTTGGTTTCGTCCATACCGGAGATATTGCTTACCTTTTCAACCCCGGGCATTTCCGAATAGCGCGCATTGTCATTGATTCCATCAGTCAAAGTCAAGCCCCCTTGTTACAATTTTTGTAATTAGCAATCAGCTCTTCCAGGTGTTCGAGACTGACGTAGTCAATTATCAATTGGCCCGCCCCTTTATTCTTTTCCCTGATCGTCACGTTAGTCCCAAGATGTTCAGACAATTCTTCCTGCAGCCTTAGCACATCGCGGCTCTTCACCGGCCTATCTTGCGGCACTTTCGGGGCCAGCAAGTCCTGTATTAATTTTTCCGTTTCCCGCACGGACAAACCGTCATGGCTGATTTTATTAGCCGCCGCTATCTGCTGAGCGCCATCCAGCGCCAGCAACGCGCGCGCATGCCCCATGTCCAGTTTGTTTTCCATCAACATCGACTGCACCGGCTGCGGAAGCTTCAAAAGTCTCAACAAATTGCTGGCAGCACTCCTCGACCGGCCGACCGCATCTGCGGCGGTCTGATGCGTCATCTCGAACTCATCGATCAGGCGCTGTATGCCGACCGCCTCTTCCAGCGGATTGAGATTCTCACGCTGTATGTTCTCGATCAGCGCCATCGCCAAGGCGGCCTTGTCCGGCACGCTACGCACCAGCACCGGCACATGACTCAACCCAGCAATCTGCGCGGCCCGCCAGCGACGCTCACCGGCTATTATTTCATAGCTGTCGTCGATCAGTTGGCGCGCCAGTATGGGCTGAATCACACCCTGCACCCTGATCGACGCGGCCAGCTCCTGTAGCGACACCTCGTCCATATTGGTACGCGGCTGATACTTCCCCGGCTTGAGCAGCGTGACGCTCAAGTCGCGCAGCACGTCATCCTTTTCGCTTTTCCCCCCGGACAGCAATGCTTCCAGTCCGCGCCCCAGGCCTTTTTGTGGTTTATTCATACTTGCTTTCATTAAGCGATTACCACCGATTTTGCCGCGATATTCAACAATTCACTCGCCAGCGCAAGATAGGCCTGAGTCCCTTTGGAAGCCTTGTCGTGGTACAGAACCGGCACCCCGTAACTGGGCGCTTCTGCCAGGCGCACATTGCGTGGAATCACGGTGGTATAAACCTTGCTGCCAAAATGCTCCTGCAACTGATCTGAAACCTGTTGCGCCAGCGTATTGCGCGGATCGAACATCGTGCGCAGCAAACCCTCAATCTCCAGAACCGGGTTCAGGCTGGCACGCACACGGCGTATCGTATTGACCAGATCACTCAAGCCTTCCAGCGCATAATATTCACACTGCATCGGGATCATCACCGACTTGGCAGCGCATAATCCGTTTAAAGTCAGCAGGTTAAGCGCAGGCGGGCAATCAATCAGGATATAGTCGTACTCGATCGTGACCAGTTGCAGCGCTTCTCGCAAGCGCGTTTCGCGCTGCGAAAAATCCACCAGCTCTATTTCCGCACCTGCTAAATCCCTGTTGGCAGGCAGTACATCGTATTTGCCCACCTCTGATTTTTTGCGCGCCTCTGCCACCGTTTTTCTGCCCAGCAGCACGTGGTAAATAGTAATTTCAAGGTCGCGCTTCTCAATGCCGCTACCCATCGTTGCATTGCCCTGCGGATCAAGATCAATCAGCAACACGCGCTGGCCGGCGGCCGCGAGGCTGGCTGCCAAATTCACTGTGGTGGTGGTCTTGCCCACCCCGCCCTTCTGATTCGTGATGGCCATTATTTTAGTCATATTGCCCGTCCTCTCGTTGCAATGACTAAACAGCGCGCGGCATCCAGCCCCGGCACCTTTAACGGTACGATCTGTTCAACCGCACAATCTTCCGGCACGCCGGCCAGCTCTTGTTCAGGCAGCCCTTTCATGGCCACCCAGCGCCCGTCTTCGGCTAACAGATGACGGGTGACGCGCAGAAAATCGCCAAGCTCGGTAAAAGCACGTGAAATAATTCCGTCGTACTTTCCCGTTACCTGAAAGTCCTCCACGCGCGCGCAGCGAACCTCGGCATTACGCAGACCCAACTCGATGATCACCTGCTGCACAAAGCCGGTCTTCTTGCTGTTGCTGTCCAGCAATGTGACCTGCCAGTCTGGCTGGCAAATTGCAATCACCAGCCCCGGCAAGCCGGCGCCGCAGCCCACATCCAGCCAGCGTCCGGCAGCTAGATGCGGCAGCACGGCCAGACTGTCCAGCAAATGATGACGTACCATCAGCATAGGGTCGCGGATCGCGGTGAGATTATAGGTTTTGTTCCATTTCACCAGCAACGCGAGAAAAGCAAGCAATCTGGCCTGAGTGTCACCGTCCAGCGACAGACCCAGCTGGCTGATTCCACGTTGTAATTCTGCTGACAAGAGATTATTAGGCTGATTTGGCATCTCGGAATCCGCGCTTTAAATGTACTAACAACAAGGAAATGGCAGCCGGGGTAATGCCGGAAATTCTTGCCGCCTGTCCCACCGTTTCGGGTTTGTGCTGATTGAGTTTTTGCTGAACTTCGATGGACAGGCCGCGCACCTCACGGTAATCCAGATCAGCCGGCAGGCGCAGCAATTCATTCTGTTCGCCGCTCTTGATTTCTGCGTGCTGCCGGTCAATATATCCCTGATACTTGGCCTGAATTTCCACCTGCTCGGATACTTTTTCATCCTCAACAGCGACCCCTGCTCCGGGCAGTGTCATCAGGTTGGCATAGTTCACGTCCGGGCGCAGCAGCAAATCATGGAGAGAATATTCGCGCTCAATGTTTTTCCCCAGCACGCGCATAGCATCGTCGACCGGCAAAATACGCGGGTTCACCCAGGTTACCCGCAGGCGCTCCTGTTCGATGGCAATCGCCTCGCGTTTGATCTGGAAAGCCTGCCAGCGCGCATCATCGACGACGCCCAGCTTTCTGCCCGTCTCGGTCAGACGCAAGTCGGCATTGTCTTCCCGCAGCTGCAAGCGATATTCGGCCCGGCTGGTGAACATGCGATATGGCTCGGAGACTCCCTGGGTGATCAGATCGTCTACCAGCACGCCCAGATAGGCTTCATCCCGGCGCGGACACCACGCATCCATTTCACGCACCTGCAAGGATGCATTCAGCCCGGCCAGCAAACCCTGTGCGGCCGCCTCTTCATAGCCTGTCGTACCGTTGATTTGTCCGGCGAAAAACAGCCCTTGTATTGCCTTTGTTTCCAGAGAGCTTTTCAATCCGCAGGGATTGAAATAATCGTATTCGATTGCATAGCCGGGACGCAAAATATGCGCGTTTTCCATGCCTTTGATGGAGCGCACCAGATCCAGCTGCACATCGAAGGGCAGACTGGTCGAAATACCGTTGGGATAAACCTCGTGCGTGGTCAGCCCCTCCGGCTCCAGAAAAATCTGATGCGAGCTTTTATCGGCAAAGCGGGTAATTTTATCTTCGATGGAAGGGCAATAGCGCGGCCCCACCCCTTCGATGACACCGGTAAACAAGGGGGATCGATCCAGTCCGCCGCGTATGATTTCATGAGTGCGTTCACTGGTTTCCGTAATCCAGCACGGTAGTTGGCGAGGATGCAAATCCGCACTGCCCATGAAGGAAAATACCGGCACCGGATCGTCTCCCGCCTGCTCCTGCAACACCGAATAATCGATGGTGCGGCCGTCGATGCGTGGCGGTGTGCCTGTTTTCAAACGCCCTGCCGGCAGCTGCAACTCGCGCAGGCGATGCGCAAGACTCAATGAAGGAGGATCGCCTGCGCGCCCCGCCTGATAATTGGCCTGGCCCACATGAATCAGTCCGCCCAAAAAAGTTCCTGCCGTCAATACCACGGCTTTTGCGCTGAAACGCAGCCCTAACTGGGTCACCACACCGGTAACTTTATCCTGTTCTACCAGTAAATCATCAACCGCCTGCTGGAACAACCAGAGATTGGGCTGATTTTCCAGCATCGTGCGGATCGCTTGTTTGTATAACATACGGTCGGCCTGCGCCCTTGTCGCCCGCACGGCATAGCCTTTGCTGGAATTCAGGATGCGGAACTGGATGCCGCCAATATCGGTGGCCATTGCCATCGCGCCGCCTAGCGCATCCACTTCCTTGACCAGGTGTCCTTTGCCGATCCCCCCGATAGAAGGATTGCACGACATTTGTCCAAGCGTCTCGATATTGTGGCTAAGCAGCAAGGTTTTGCAACCCGAACGCGCGCTGGCCAGGGCCGCCTCGGTTCCGGCGTGGCCTCCACCCACCACAATTACATCGAACACATCAGGAAATTTCATGTCGCTACTGATTTTAAAAAGAGCCGCATCATACAATAGACCGGCTGCAATCCGAAGTTCCACATCGAATAGTGGCAGACAGACTGAGACGCGGCTTTTAATGACGCGGGACTTATTGCGGTTCAACTAAAAAAACATACGCGAGGCGGTAGCCCCCTCTTCTCGCTGGCATACAGCAGTCATAAATTGTAGCCGTTCGAGGATCGCCGAAACCTATCCTGTTGTTGGTTGCATTACAATACTCCCTCAAACAACTAGGCGGTCGCGACACATGAACAACCCTCAAAAACCGTTGTTTCGCTTAAAGTCCCCCGCTTCAATTTTTCTTGTCGTCGCCCTATCCGTTTTTATCTCGGAAGCTTCGGTGATGCTGCTGCTTTACTACCTGCCAGAGCGATCTTTAATCAGCGAAGCTATCGTTGATGCCACGCTGCTGGTCGCGTTAATCTCGCCAGCACTTTATTTTTTCCTGTTTCGCCCGCTTGCCATCCATATCCGTGAACGCGAGCGGATCGAGGAGGTTCTGCACAAGAATGAGGAAGAACAGTTCAAGGTGATGATCCGAACCTCGCTGGACGCTTTTCTGATAACCGATCTGCAAGGACGCATCCTGGAAGTTAACGATGCATATTGCAGCTTTACGGGATACAGCCGCGAAGAGCTGCTAACAATGAACGCGGCCGAGCTCGCAGCGACAGAATCAGCTGACGAAACCGCAAGCGATATCGACAAGCTGCTCGAAACTGGTAGCAATCGTTTCGAGGCCCGCCGGCGCCGCAAAGATGGCCATATCCAGATCGTCGAAGTGAGCTCGAACTACAGCAATCTCTACGGAGGACGGATTTACAGTTTTCTGCGCGACATTACCGATCGCAAACAGGCTGAGGAGCATCGGGACAGCCTGATGCAGGAGATTGAAAGCGCTAACGAAGAACTCAAAAACTTCGCCTATGTGGTATCCCATGACCTTAAAGCACCACTACGCGCAATCAGTTCATTGGCGGATTGGATTTCCACAGATTACGCGGACAAGTTCGATGATGAAGGGCGGGCGCACATGCGCCTGTTAATCAGCCGTGTGCACCGCATGGACGGCCTGATCGACGGAATACTGCTGTATTCACGAGTCGGCCGGGTGAAAGAAACAATGGTCGCTGTAGACCTGAACCGGCTGGTCCCGGATGTGATCGACTCACTTGCCCCGCCAGCGAGTATCAGCGTCACCATCGAAAATATCCTGCCAACCCTCGTAACAGAACCGACCCGTATCCAGCAGGTGTTCCAGAACCTGCTCTCCAACGCCATCAAATACATGGACAAACCCGAGGGGGAAATTCGCATCAACTGTTGCGACTTGGACGGGCTATGGAAATTCAGCATCTCCGACAATGGCCCCGGGATCAAACAGCAACATTTCGAAAAAATCTTTCAGTTGTTCCAGACGCTCGCCCCGCGCGACCGCGTGGAAAGCTCCGGTGTCGGCCTCGCACTGGTCAGGAAAATTGTTGAAATGTACGGCGGACACGTCTGGGTCGAATCCACTGTCGGCAAGGGAAGCACTTTTTTCTTCACACTGCCGCACACCTCTTCAGCCACAATATCAAGCAAAGGATTCCAAGCATGAAAAATTCCGACAAGCCCATTCTCCTGGTTGAAGATGATCAGGTCGACGTCATGACGGTCAAGCGCGCGCTGAAGGAGATCAACGTCACCAACCCAGTGGTGAATCCGGAAAATGGCGAGGAAGCCCTGAAATACCTGCGCGACCTCGGCAACGCAAAGCCGTGCATTATCCTGCTCGACCTCAACATGCCGGTCATGAATGGCATCGAGTTTCTGCAGGTGGTAAAAAATGATATTCTGCTCAAGCGCATCCCGGTAGTAGTGCTGACTACCTCTGAGGAAGAACAGGACAAAATAAGCAGTTTCGATCTAGGGGTGGCAGGCTACATGGCCAAGCCTGTGGATTACCGGCAGTTCGTTGAAGTTATGCGCACCTTCGACGCCTATTGGACAATCAGTGAGGTACCGCAATGAGCAAACCGCAAATACGCATACTCATCGTCGAGGATGACCTGATCGACCGCATGGCTTGCCGCCGCGCGCTGGCACAGAATCCAAACTACGAATTCGTACTGTCCGAAGCCGAAACCGGCCGCGAGGGGCTACAACTCGCCCATCAGCAAAAGCCGGACTGTGTCCTGCTCGACTACCACTTGCCGGATCTGGATGGGCTGGAGTTTCTGGCCGAACTGAGAAAAGATCTGGGTGAAATCACCGTTCCTGTCATGATGTTGACCGGTTCCGACAACACCTCGGTCGCAGTCGAGGCCATGAAACGCGGTGCGCAGGACTACTTGGTCAAGGATGCGAATCGCCAATATCTGGAACTGTTGCCCGCCATTATCCAGCGCGTGCTTCGTGAACGACAGGCTTTGTCGGAAAAAAAGCAGATGGAATCCCGTCTGGTTCAGGCGGAAGCGAAGTACCGCTCCATGGTTGAACAGATTCCCGCAATCACATACACCGCCGCATTGGATATACCCGGCAAGCTACTCTATGTGAGCCCGCAACTGTCCGCGCTGGGCTATTCCCCTGAGGAATGGACCAGCCAGGTTGGCGCGCTACGCAGCTATATTCATCCCGATGACAGAACACGGGCAGCAGAGGCATTCGACAATGCGCGCGCGACCGGCAAACCGCTGCGTTGCGAATATCGCCTGCTCAACCGGGCCGGCGAGGTGCGCTGGTTCCTGGACGAGGCCAGCCTAGTGCTTGACGAAGCGGGGCAGCCGCTGTTGCTACAGGGCATGTTGATCGATATCACCAAGGACAAACTGGTCGAAGAGGAGTTGGTTGTTCATCGCCGCCGTATCGAGGAACTGGTGGCCACGCGCACGACGCAGTGCGAACAACAGTCCTCAGTGCTCAAATCGGCCAACGCCAGTCTTGCGGCCAAGCTTACCGCGTGCACGCAGGCCAACAGCGCACTCAAGAAATCTGCAGATCAGCTCAATGACCTGTATCAAAATGCCCCCTGCGCTTACTTCTCGCTGGACGCTGACGGCGTGTTCATTCAGATTAATGACACGGGTCTCGAGTGGCTGGGCCGCACACGCGAACAAGTCGAGGGCAACATCAGGTTCACCGATTTGCTGACACCGGCCGGCGAAAACACCTTCCTGCAAAGTTACCGGAAACTCAAAAAGGGGGAGCCGATACGCGATCTCGATCTCGAGATCGCGCATCAGGACGGCACTCTCCTGTCTGTGTTAGTGAGCGCCAATGCAGTCAATGAGGCCGATGGCCGCTTCCTGATGAGTCGCACGGTCATGTTGGACATTGCCACGCGAAGCGAACAGGCGCGCTGAGCGGTCAAGTATCGTGTGGGAGAGCATCAATGAAAACCAGAACCGAACGCGATTCATTCGGCAGCATTGAGGTTCCATCCGGGCGGCTCTGGGGCGCGCAGACACAGCGTTCGCTACAACACTTTCACATCTCGACCGAGCGCATGCCTGACGAAATCATCATGGCATTAGCGACTGTCAAACGCGCCTGCGCAGAGGTTAACCGAGAACTTGGCCTGCTGGATAAAGGCAAGGCAAACGCCATAATGCTGGCGGCCGATGAGGTGCTGACAGGCCGGCACAACAGTGAATTTGTGCTGTCCGTCTGGCAAACGGGTTCCGGCACGCAGAGCAACATGAACATGAACGAGGTGCTCGCCAACCGCGCCTCTGAACTGCAGGGCGGTGTGCGCGGCGAGACGCGTTGCATCCATCCCAACGATGACGTCAATCTCGGCCAGTCATCCAACGACATTTTTCCTACCGCGATGCATGTGGCGGCGGTTATCGGCATCACGCAAAAAGTGCTTCCGGCATTAGCTACGCTACGCACCAGCCTTAAAATAAAATCCGACGCGTTCGCTGATATTGTAAAAATCGGCCGCACGCATCTGCAAGACGCAACCCCTCTGACGCTGGGCCAAGAGTTCTCGGGTTATGTGGCACAACTGGATCTCGCACAATCGCTGATACTCGCCGCACTTAATCCGTTATATGAACTGGCCGCCGGCGGCACGGCGGTCGGCACCGGGCTGAACACCCACGCCGAATTCGGTTATCGTGTCGCCGCAGAACTATCGCACACAACAGGCGCCCCGTTCAGGAGCGCCGCAAACAAGTTTTCTGCACTGGCCGCACACGATGCACTGGTATCCGCCCACGGCGCACTGAAAACACTCGCCGTAGCCCTGATGAAGATTGCCAATGACTTGCGCTGGCTAGCCTCCGGCCCGCGTTCCGGCCTGGGCGAAATTAGTATCCCGGAAAATGAGCCGGGCAGCTCGATCATGCCAGGAAAAGTGAATCCAACCCAGTGCGAAGCACTGACCATGCTGTGTTGCCAAGTGTTCGGCAACGACGTCGCGATCACAATAGCCGGAGCTTCGGGTAACTTCGAACTGAATGTGTTCAAGCCACTCATCGCACACAATTTCTCGCAAAGCATGCGCCTGCTCACTGACGGCATGACAAGCTTTGAACAATACTGTGTGCGGGATATCGAAGCCAATCGACAAAGGCTGACTGAATTGATGGAGCAGTCCCTGATGCTGGTGACGGCCCTGACCCCACATATCGGATATGACCGCGCGGCCGAAATCGCAAAACGCGCACACCGCGATGCATGCACGCTCAAACAAGCCGCCCTGATACTGGGCTATGTCACGGAAGACGAATATGACAGCTGGGTCGTGCCGGCAGCCATGACACACCCGCTTACCAGCTCGATGCCTGATTTATAAGCCGGTTCTGGCACAGCTGTTGCCGGTCATCTTCGTTCGGCTCTTTTTACAATCCCCCCACGCTGGCGACGAACGGAAGTTTGGCCCTCCATATCCGCGCATCTGGCCAACATAGGATTTTCCCTACCTTAAATTAAGAATTCAACTACCTGCAATCAGGACTCTCTAATGGCGCTGAAGTAATCTAACCGGCCACAATGACGACAGTCGTAGTGATGTTAAGTGTCTGTGACTTGGCATCAATGCGAAGATCAGTCACAAGTGAACTGAGCTAACTGGAGCCAGCTTCATGTAATTAATTTGTAAGTATCCAAAGTAAATTTGCCCTAATATCCGACTATTTTAGTTATATATAGCGAATATATCAGCGCCCCAAAAAGATGAACCGCTTTTTCGCCTGTTCAACTGCTGCGCTGCAAACTTCGGAAATCCGCTGCAGGGCCCCCTGTTTAAAGAATTTTGAAAGCAGGGTTGATGTGCTTACTGTATTTTTATTTCTTCATATTTTACTAAAGATATTGCAACACATTGTTTATTATTGATTTATAGAACAACACTCTTTCACCATCAGTCCTAAGTGGTGATTTCAAAATAACGTATTAAAAGTGATACCAATGAAAGTTAATTTACCTGTTACCCGTGTAGAACGGGAAGTCAATCCTGCATTGCCACTTGTCTCTGAGACCAATCTGAAAGGCGAGATCACCTATGTAAATGATGCTTTTGTTTCCATAAGCGGCTTTACTCGCGAGGAGTTGATAGGTAAAAATCACAACATGGTTCGTCACCCCGATATGCCGCCAGAGGCTTTTGCGGATTTATGGGAAACGGCCAAAGCTCACAGACCCTGGCAAGGCATCGTTAAAAACCGTTGTAAGAACGGAGATTATTATTGGGTTGAGGCCTACGTTACTTCGACTTTTCAAAACGGACAACGGTCGGGCTACAAATCGATTCGTAGCAAACCGACTCATTCAGATATTCAGCATGCGGAGGCCTTATACCGGCAAGTTGTCAACAAGCAGGTAGAAATGCCGTCTTCGATGAAGACCAGTTTCTTTAAGCGCCTGTCACTTCAAACAACCGTAAGTATCGGTCTGACAACACTGGTCATGCTGCTAATTTCGAGTGTTTTCTTGCATGACAGCCTGCTTTTTGGCAGCGCATTGATCGGGGCAGGTGTATTGGTTGCCATATTTACCGCTTACTCAATCCATGAATCTGTGGGCGGACCTGTCAAAAATGCCATCAATGTACTCAGAAAAATTGCAGAGGGCGACCTGAACAAGAGCCTGAAAACTGACAGAAATGATGAGCTGGCGCATTTGACCCGTGAGATAGAGTCCATGCGGATTAACCTGCGTTCCATGATTGTTGATGTGTTTGTCGCTTCAGGTTCCGTAGCGAAAAATGCACATGAGACCGACTCGTTGATAGCCACACTCACTAGGAATTTTTCGGCACAATCGGATCGCGTGTCATCCATCAGTGCTGCCTTAGAACAAATGAGCGCGTCTATCATGGAGGTGGCCAACACCACCAATGCCGCCACCGATTATTCTTCACAGGTAACGTTGGCTGCCGAATCTGGAAAGGTGCTGATGACAAAGAGCCTGCAATCCAGCAAGGAAACCGAGGCGTCAGTCATGGGAGCCAGCCAAATGATCAATGACCTCAATGCGGAAATCCAAAAGATTGGGCAGGTAACGCAGGTTATTAAGGAAATTGCGGATCAAACCAATCTATTGGCCTTGAATGCGGCCATAGAAGCTGCGCGCGCCGGAGAATCAGGACGTGGTTTTTCCGTGGTGGCTGATGAGATCAGAAAGCTGGCTGAAAGGACAAGCAGCAGCACGGTGGATATCAGCAAACTAGTGCGAATGATTTGTACAACGACAGACAGCGTAGTGGCGACTATGAGTGAAGTTGTAAAGGCTGTTAAGGTCGGCATGGAACATATTCATGCAAGCGACAGCAAACTGAACCAGATCCATGTAGCCGCAAACTCCGCATGCGAAATGAACAAGTCCGTGACGTCGGCATTTGCAGAGCAAATTACTGCGGCGAACGATGTGTCGATGAATATGGAGCATATTTGTTCTATGGCTGAGTTAAACAACACAAGCATGGAAACGATAGGCGGAGGAGTGAAAGGACTTTCTGTTACTTCAGCCGGATTGGCACATTTGGTAAAGCACTTTGAACACTCGATCAGAGCATAGAAATAGTTCATCAAGAGATCTGAACCTGGAGTTCAAAGTCCGCTTTTCGAGACACTCAACATCTCTTTTTTTTCCAGAAACCGGCATATGTTGAATGGCGGGGTTCGGACAACGAAAAATAATTAATGGAAAAGACGACCGGAAACTGGAAATTAATATTTCCAGAAAGCGGGGATTTTCAAGCGCTGCGTAAGAAATTATTTGCCGATGCAGAACCGGCTGAAAATTTCACCCAGCAGATCGTCGGCCGTAAATTTTCCGATGATACTGTTGAGAGCTTGTTGGGTCAGGCGTAATTCCTCGGCAAACAGCTCAGGCTGATTCAATAACTTCATTGCCTGATCCAGATGAGTTTTGCCCAGATTCAACGCGATCAGGTGACGTTCGCGCGCAATGAAAGTGCCGCCTTCCTGATTGTGCCAGCCGATCAGTTTGAGTATCTGTTCGCGCAAGGTTTCTATGCCAGAGCCAGATTTTGCGGAAATATATATGCCGTCTTCCACACCTGTTTTATCTACTAACAGATCGGCCTTGTTATATACCCGCAGATGGGGAATATCGGCGGGAAAGCTGGCAATAATGTCGGCATCTTCCGCGCTGCAACCGGAGGCTGCATTGAGCAACAGCAGGATCAGATCGGCACGACCGACAGTCTGATGAGTTCGCGCCATGCCCATGTTCTCGACTTCATCCTGCGATACCCGCAAACCTGCCGTATCCATGATGTGAAGCGGCACACCGCGTATCTGGATCGCCTGACGGATGACATCCCGGGTCGTTCCCGGCACATCGCTGACCAGGGCCACCTCCTCACCGGCAAGACGGTTTAACAGGCTGGACTTGCCTACATTCGGACGACCCACCAGTGCAATATGCGCGCCTTCACGCAGCAGGCTGCCCTGTTTTGCCGTGGCTAAAGTCTGCTCTAATTTGGCTTGAATTTTTTGCAGGAGCGCATCGCGATGAGTGGTATCAACCACGTCGATATCCTCTTCAGGAAAATCAAGCATCGCCTCGACCAGCATACGCAGACGAATCAGCTCATCTACCAGACCATTGATTGCCGCAGAAAAATCACCGTGCAGCGAACGCATCGCACTTCGTGCAGCTTCGGTGGTGGTCGCTTCGATCAGATCAGCCACGCTTTCGGCCTGAGCCAGATCGATTTTGTCGTTCAAGTAGGCGCGGCGGGTAAATTCACCCGGTTCGGCCAGGCGGACACCCAGACTCAGACAGCGTTGCAGCAGCAAATGCAGCACGGCAGATCCGCCGTGCCCCTGCAATTCAAGTACATCTTCACCGGTATATGAATGGGGAGCGGGAAAATACAGGGCGAGGCCCTGATCGATCACGTCACCATCCGTATCCAGAAAGTCGCCAAAGGTGGCGTGGCGCGGTACGGGAAGCTTGCCCAATACCGACAGTGCGATGTGGGCAATGCCACGCCCTGATACACGAACCACCCCCACACCACCGCGACCTTGCGCAGTGGCAATTGCGGCTATCGTATCAACGCTTGGCAGCAGCGGCACCCGCTACCTCGATCCCGCGAGTGATATACCACTGCTGAGCGATGGACAATGCATTATTGACGATCGAGTACAACACCAGCCCAGCCGGGAACCAGAAAAACACGACACTGAACGCGATCGGCATGATTTTCATGATCTTGGCCTGCATCGGATCCGGAGGAACCGGATTCAACTTTGATTGCAGGAACATGCTGGCGCCCATCAGGATCGGCAGAACGTAAAACGGATCGGCCGTAGACAGATCGGTGATCCAGCCGAAAAATGGTGCATTGCGCATCTCGACGCTGGCGAGAATAGACCAGTACAGCGCGATAAATACCGGGATCTGAATGATGACTGGCAGACAGCCACCCAGCGGGTTGATCTTTTCAGTCTTGTACAAATCCATCATCGCGCGATTCAATTTTTCGCGGTCATCGGCATACTGCAACTTGATTTTTTCCAGCTTGGGCGCAACCAGACGCATTTTCGCCATGGAGCGATAACTCGCTGCCGACAAAGGGAAAAACAGCAGCTTAATCAACACGGTGAGCAGGATGATTGCAACACCCCAGTTTTGCACGATGCCCTGGATAAACGTCAGCATCCAGAAAATCGGCGTCGCTACAATCGTAAGCCAGCCGTAGTCGACCGTCAGTCCGAGACCAGGCGCGATGCTATCCAGCTTGGATTCAGTTGGTCCGGCATACAAAGGAACCGATACGACTGATTTTTGCCCTGCCGCGATCGCCGGTACAGGCACGATCACACCTGCTGAATATGAATCCCCTTCCAGCTTACGGGTAAAAAATTCGCGGTTGGTTTTGTCTTTGGGCAACCACGCAGCGACAAAGTAGTGCTGCAACATGCCTATCCAGCCGTTATCAGATTCTTTTGGATAGCTGACCTTGGCTTTTTCAACGTCAGAAAAAGCAACTTTCTGGAATTTTTCCTTATCCGTATACACAGCCATGCCGGTGTAAGTCGGCACCATCTTGGAGCCACCGGCAGGATCGATGCTGTCACGAATGAACTGATAGTAAGCCGAAGTCGTTATTGTCGTTGCAGTCGTATTTTCTATTTCATAAGCAACATCAATAACATAGCTGCTTTTATGGAAAGTCAGAAGTTTGACAACTTTAATCCCGTTCGCCGCCACAGCAGTCAGTTTGACCTGAATCTGATCGGCATTGCCTGTCAATTCATAACTGCCTTGCTCGGTGCTGAACAGCGTGGTGTGATTAGGCATGCCCGCACCTAACAAACCTGACTGTGCTACATAATTGTGCGTACCCGCGCCTTTTTCGAACAAGACAAATTGTTTTGTTTTATCCTGACCATTAAGATGCTTTATGAAATCCAGACGCTGGATATCTCCGCCCACAGTGCTTATTTGTGCTTCCAGAAAGTCAGTTTTGACCTTGATAATTTTTCCCGAATCGACCTTCGCGGCTTGCTGAATAATGGCTGTCTGCGCGGCCAAATCAGCTGGTTTCGTCGTTGCCACAGGCAGGTCAGATTTAATCGTTGCGGTTTGCTGGTCCACTTGCGGATGCTGATAACGTTGCCAGCCATCCCAAACCATCATCAGCGAAAAGGAAAAAATTAAAAACAGGAAAAGTCTCTGAAAGTCCATGATGGTATTTTTTAATTAATTAGGGTGCAGGGTCGTAACCACCTGGATGCCAAGGATTACAGCGTGCGATACGCTTGATGCTCAACCAGGAACCTTTAAACAGTCCGTGCCTGGTCAAAGCGTCACATGCGTAGTGAGAACAACTTGGGGTAAAACGACAGGTCGGCGGCCTCATCGGACTAATCAGATACTGATAGCCATGTATAACTTTAATCAGGATTCTGCGCATCTTGTTGCTACCCGACTGAACAGTTTATTCAAACTTTCACAGCATGAAATGCTGTCAGGACGTTCGCCGTTGCGCGCCATCACGACCAAATCAATGCCGCATCCCTTGATTTGGTGAATTCTGAATAGTTCCCGAATTGCACGCTTGGCCTTGTTTCGATCAACTGATTTGGGTATATACCTTTTAGCCACAACGATACCCAATCTTGCTTTTTTTGTTTGATTTGGCACAAAAAAAAGCTTGAAATACTTGTCTGAAAGCACGTGTGATTTCAGACATTCTCCATAGCCTTCGCTGCGCGGAATACGTTGCGCAGCTGCAAAGCTATTTGGATGATTACACAGCGAGTCTTGCACGGCCCTTGGCACGGCGAGCACGAATGACTGCGCGGCCGCCACGTGTTTTCATGCGAACTAAAAAGCCATGAGTGCGTTTTCTTTTCGTAACTGATGGTTGGTATGTGCGTTTCATTCTGAATTATCCTTGGGAAGTCATAAAACGCGGTATTACAATACGTTAGCGGTAGCCTGTCAAGGTAAATCTGCTTTACTATCTGTGGATAGACTGTGGATTGCCTGTGGATAAGTTTGTGCAGGGTCTGTAGAATACAGGTCATCTGATGCTAATTTGCACATCCAATTAAGTATATATGCAAGAAAATGCCTTCTGGGATACTTGTCTCAACTCATTCGAAAAGAGCCTCCCACCCCAGCAATTCAACTCCTGGATAAAACCGCTCAAGTTAACCAGCGAAAACGGTTGTCTGGTTTTGACTGCGCCAAACACATTTACTTTGAAAATTTTACAGGATCGTTTCTTTCCTGAAATCAGTCGCCAGGCAAAGCTGGTTTATCCGGTCGTTCCCCAATTTGAATTCCGTGTTGTGGAAAACACTTCAACAAGTACCTTGCCCGCGCCCCCTCCTCCTGAGGCAAAAAAGCCCGTCGTTGAAACTAAACCCAAGATTGAAACTTCATTCCGGGGTTACGGGAAGCTCAATCAAAGCTTAACGTTTGATAATTTCGTCATCGGCAAGGCAAATCAATTAGCCTTTGCTGCGGCCACTCAAGTTGCCGAACTACCCGGAGTGTCATACAACCCGCTGTTCATTTATGGCGGAGTCGGCTTGGGTAAGACCCATCTGACGCAGGCAATTGGCAACCAGATTCTGATAAACCGCCCTCAGGCAAAAGTTTGTTACATGCATGCGGAACGCTATGTTGCCGATGTGGTGCGCGCCTATCAGACCAATAAATTTGAGGAATTCAAGCAGTATTACCATTCCCTGGATGTACTTCTGATCGACGATATTCAGTTTTTTGCCGGAAAAGCCAAGACTCAGGAAGAATTTTTCTACGCATTCAACACCTTAGTTGATTCTCATAAACAGGTCATTCTCACCAGTGATACGTTTCCGAAGGAATTGACAGGGCTGGAGAGTCGTCTGGTATCGCGTTTCGGCTGGGGCCTGACCATCGGAATCGAACCGCCTGAACTGGAAATGCGTGTGGCCATCCTGCTCAAGAAAGCCATGATCAGCGGCTACAAGCTCGACGATGCCGTCGCATTTTTTATTGCCAAACACGTTAATTCCAACGTTCGTGAACTAGAAGGTGCGCTCAAACGGGTTGAGGCCTACACGAAGTTTCACAAACGCATTATCTCCGTCGAAACGGCCAAGGAGGCCTTAAAAGATATCCTTGTCGCACAGAGCCGGCAGATCTCTATCGACAACATCCAGAAAACAGTTGCTGATTATTTCCGTATAAAAATCATCGATATGCTGTCAAAAAAACGTACCCGTAATCTCACCCGCCCCAGACAGATGGCCATGAGTCTGGCGCGCGAACTGACTACGATGAGCCTTCCGGAAATAGGAAATGCATTCGGGGGCAAGGATCACTCGACCGTTATTCATGCTTGTCAAACAGTGGCGGCATTGCGCGCGAGCGATACGACTATCGATGCGGATTATAAAATTCTTCTTCAGACACTGACGGGATAAAGTTGTGGTTTTGCTGTGGATAACTTGTTGATATCCGCCGTCGTTTTATTAAAGACTAAACTTATCCACAATTAACCCTACATTCGTCAACAGCCTGGGAACACTGTTTTTTTAAATCTACTATGTTGATTTAAATAGTTTTTTAAGGTTATCAACAGGAAGCTGTCTGCATTATTATTGTTATTATGTTTATATATTAAATTCTTAACATAAAGAAACCGCTGCAATCAAGCGTTGAAATCATTGAAACCCTATTTTCCTGAATCTGAATTTTTAAATTGCATTGCTCTGGAAAATTATTTTTACCAAACAATTTAAAAAAATTTTCGGCTATCGGTGAGTTTGAAAAAATGGGTGGTGATTGGGCTATTGCTCAACTTTAAGTTTATAAAAATTTTTCTTTTATAAACTGTATAACGCTGTGGTTATGCTGTGGTTATGCTGTGGTTATGCTGTGGATTCAATGTGGATAACATTAACCAAATTTTTTTTGCTAAACTTATCCACATTAACAAGGCATTTAACCAACAGCTAAAACACAGGGTTTTTTATGCTGTAACAGTCTGTTTTTATTATTAAAATAAGACTTATCCACTCATTCTGAAGACATTATTAGTCTTATTAGGTATATATATTATGTTTATTGAAAAGATAGAAAAGGAAACTTTACTGAAACCGCTCCAGACGGTTGTCGGTATAGTCGAACGTAAACAGACGATGCCTATTTTATCTAATGTGTTGATTGAAAAGGAGATTGGTAAAATCCGCTTCACAGCAACCGATCTGGAAATCCAAATCACCACGACGATCGAAACGGAAACAGACAGTGATCTGAATACCGCGATCACCGTTGGTGGGAAAAAACTGCAGGAAATATTGCGTATACTCCCGGACCAGAGCAAGGTATCCATCGAAGTCAAAGATAACAAAGCGCAAATCAAATCTAACAAAAGCAAATTCAATCTTCAGTCTTTGCCTGCACAGGATTTTCCCAAACTAAGTAACCAGCTGGTTGACCCTCGAAAAATTACGCTGAGTCAGTCGGCACTCAAAAAATTATTCGCATCTGTTCAATTTGCAATGGCACAGCAAGATGTGCGCTATTATCTGAACGGCGTGCTGCTGGTTATCGAAGATAATATTTTCAGGGCAGTGGCGACTGACGGACACCGACTGGCATATAACTCATTAGCGACTGAAGTTAACTCTGAAAAGCTGGAAATCATCATTCCGCGTAAGGCAATCGTCGAACTTTCTAAATTATTGAGCGATGGAAACGAGACGATAGAACTTGAATTTTCTGCACAACAGCTCAAAGCGACGTTTTCAGGAATTGAACTGACTACGAAGCTGATTGAAGGAAAATTCCCAGATTATCAAAGAGTTATACCTAATTACAGCAATCACCTGAGCATCAATAGAACCCTCGTTCAACAGGCCTTGCAAAGAGCTGCGATTCTATCCAATGAGAAATTTAGAGGAGTTCGCTTTGTGCTAACTGAAAAGAATCTGTGCATCATAAGCAGCAACAGTGAGCAGGAAGAAGCGCAGGTAGAGATTGAAACCGATTATCACGGTGAAGCAATCGACATTGGCTTCAATGTAAATTACCTGATGGATGGCTTGAGCAGCATCCATAGCGAGATGGCCATATTCTCTTTTGGCAGCCCCAACAGCAGTATTTTGATCACCTCGCCCGACGATCTGGAATTCAGATATGTTGTGATGCCGATGCGAATCTAGTCTGGTGGTAAAATAGCAACCGTTTTCAGTTTATGTTTCACGTGAAACAAACTAACACCAGGAAAGAAACCCATGAGTGAATATGATTCAACCAGCATCAAGGTGCTTAAAGGCCTGGAAGCAGTCCGCAAACGTCCCGGTATGTATATCGGCGACACGAACGATGGTACTGGTTTGCACCACATGGTTTTCGAAGCGGTGGATAACGCGGTAGACGAAGCACTGGCAGGGCATTGCAATGAAATCAATGTGATTATTCATGCGGATAATTCGATCAGTGTCAGCGATAATGGTCGGGGCATTCCGACCGATATTCACAAGGAAGAAGGACGTTCTGCTGCCGAAGTCATCATGACCATCCTGCATGCGGGTGGTAAGTTTGACAGCAATTCTTACAAGGTATCCGGCGGTTTGCATGGCGTAGGTGTTTCCGTGGTAAATGCGTTGTCGGAATGGCTGAAGCTGACCATTTACCGCGAAGGAAAAGAGCATTTCATGGAGTTTCGTCACGGAGACCCGGTAGCTCCGCTTCGTGTGATCGGCGAATCAAAAAAGAAAGGCACGCTGGTTCATTTTTTGGCGGCGAAAGAAACCTTTGGCCTGATCGAATTTCATTTCGATATTCTGGCCAAACGTCTACGTGAGTTGTCATTCCTGAATAACGGCGTAAAAATCGCGTTGATTGATCACCGCAACGGCAAGGAAGAAAATTTCTCCTTCACTGGGGGTATCAAGGGATTTGTCGACTACATGAACCGCAACAAATCCGCACTGCATCCAACTGTTTTTCATGCGATCGGTGAAAAGGACGGCATGACTGCCGAAATCGCAATGCAGTGGAATGATTCATATCAGGAAAATGTGCAATGTTTCACCAACAACATTCCGCAACGAGATGGTGGCACGCATCTGACCGCGATGCGCGCGGCAATGACGCGCACGCTGAATAACTACATTGAAACCGAACAACTGGCGAAAAAGGCCAAAGTTGAACCGACCGGCGATGATATGCGTGAAGGTTTAACCGCCGTCTTGTCGGTGAAGTTGCCTGATCCTAAATTTTCTTCGCAAACTAAGGACAAACTGGTTTCATCCGAAGTTCGTCCTGTCATCGAAGAGCTGATCGGTCAGCAGATGAGCGCGTTCCTGTTGGAAAGACCCAATGACGCAAAAATTATCGTAGGCAAAATCATTGAAGCTGCCCGTGCCCGGGAAGCTGCACGTAAGGCGCGTGACCTGACCCGTCGTAAAGGGGTTCTTGACGGCATGGGATTGCCCGGAAAACTGGCCGATTGCCAGGAAAAAGACCCTGCCTTGTCCGAACTGTATCTGGTCGAGGGTGATTCTGCGGGCGGTTCAGCCAAACAAGGGCGTGACCGTAAGTTCCAGGCTATCCTGCCGCTCAAGGGTAAGATTTTGAATGTAGAAAAGGCTCGCTTTGAAAAACTGATCAGTTCTCAGGAAATTGCGACGCTGATTACGGTGCTGGGTACGGGCATCGGCAAAGACGAATACAACGCTGATAAGCTTCGCTATCACCGCATCATCATCATGACGGATGCGGACGTGGACGGTTCACATATCCGCACGTTGTTGCTGACCTTCTTCTATCGCCAGATGCCGGAACTGGTCGAGCGCGGTCATATCTACATCGCGCAACCGCCGCTATACAAAATCAAGCAAGGTCGCGAAGAGCGCTATCTCAAGGATGATCTTGAGATGAAGAGCTATTTGCTGGGTAATGCGTTAAAGGATGCGTCGTTGTATGCCGCGCTGGAGGCAACGCCGATTCAGGGTGAGGCGCTCGAACAGATCGCCAGACAGTATTTCCTTGCCGAAGCTGTGATCGATCGTCTGACGCATTACATCGCGCCGGAAGCTAGTCATGCCTTGCTGATCCTGCCTACCCTTTCGCTGGACGATGCAGAGAAGGCGCAAAAGAGCGCGCAATTGCTGGAAGGCGCCAGTGGCGGCGTGATCAAGGTCACCGTAGAAAACGACGATCAGGGTGATTTGCGCCTGCGTCTGGAAAAACTTTTCTACGGAAACTACTCGATCAGTTATTTGGATAAGGACTTTCTGCAAGGCGGCGATTACAAGCAGATCCGCCAGACTGCGGATGCGCTGGACGGACTGATGAGCCCGACCGCTTATGTGTCGCGCGGTGAGCAGAAACGCGGCGTTTCCAGTTTCAAGCAGGCTATCGAGTGGTTGCTGGAAGAAGCCAAGCGAGGTTTGAGCATTCAGCGCTACAAAGGTCTGGGTGAAATGAATCCGGAACAATTGTGGGAAACCACGATGTTTGTAAAAAACCGGATCCTGCTCAAAGTGCGCATCGAAGACACGATCGCCGCTGACGAAGTCTTCACGACCCTGATGGGCGACCTGGTTGAACCTCGCCGCGCATTTATCGAGAAGAACGCTTTGGGTGCAAAAAATCTGGATGTGTAAAAATAGTAACTTTTCCAAATAATGGAAAATCTGATAAATCGTCACACCGGCGAAAGCCGGCGTCCAGATTATTAAAAAGACTGGATTCCGGGCTTCGCCGGAATGACAAGATCTAATAACTGAAAATATTCACCCGATGGCCGCGATTTATTCGCGGTCATTTTTTTTGACCCGGCAAAAAGCACTCAGTCTGCAAAAAAGTTGAAAATCACCTTAAAAGCTTAAAAATTTGGAAAATTTAACTGTTCTCTAAAGTATGTCGTTCTGTAAGCCAATAGATACAGGGCTTTCAGACTAGGTCAGTTAAAACCGTCCTTAAATAGCCTTTTGGATGTGTGGTAAGGGGTTGGTTAGGGATGGCGGTTGAAATGTGAAATACGTCGTTTTACGGGCAATTTTGAAATTTTTTGTAAAATACCTTGTATGAGCTGTTTCTCTGTCATTCATCGGCATTGAGAAGTGCAACCAGATCAACGAGTGGAAGCGGTGGCCGGGTTGAATGTGCCAGTCGGTGGCAGTTCGCACACAAAACCACGACGTCCTCGATTTTGGTATGTCTCTGACCTTCGGCAATCGGGTCGAGGTGATGCACGTCTAGCTGCGCATCGACCTTCGGCATGAAGCCACACGCCATACACTTTCGGCCGTAGTGTTTCAGCGCCGCCTGACGGACAGCTGGGTCGCGTTCACTTTTGGATAAAACCACTTCTTTCCTCGCGCCCTCGATATACGTTCTGCGGGCTAACCATTCGGCAATGAAACGCTCAGGCACGAAACCGCTCAGCTTGATGGCCCGGTCATCCAGGATGTATACGCTACAGACTGCATCCGGCGTTCTCAGGCCGCGCCCGATGACCTGACGCAAGCGGCGTATCGCAGTATTGCGCGCATCGAAATAGCTGGTCGTCACATTCCCGTCTATGACCACCGGCTGGCCGAATGGAATGCGCGGCACGATGATCGAACGCCAGCGCAACGGCGTATCCAGACAGGCCCAAGCACCGGCAGAAATAAGCATGCCGCCTGCCCTCACCCGAGCGGCAGCTGTCGCAGTCGTCTCATCTGCCGACCTGACGACAGCGCCCGGCAGATGTTCACCGAGCAGGGCTGATAACTCGTGCGAAGTGGTTGCGACCAGCACAGGCCGGGGTGCTTCATTCGCCATTTGCACGACAGCAGCGATCCATTCAGGGGTGTTGATTTTCATCGGCATCATGTGGAAGTCGAGCGCACCATGCCGCTCCGGTTCTATCGCACAGGACAGCTGGCTGATCTTTGCGATGCCCATCGAGTTCTGAAATTCCTTGAAGCTGCCGCCGACCGTCAGCGTGGCGGACACAAATGCTACGTTGCTCAGATTGCTGAACTTCTTAAGTAGGCGACCGGGCAGCTTGTGCGTCAGCATGATGTCACTGTTGTCGCTGATGCCTGCCGACTGATACCACGCGGGTTCCTCAATGGCATCGAGGATGATCCGGGCAGCCGCTCTGATTTCTGGTTCCACAACGCGCGGCGGTTTTGCCAGTATCTCCTGCAACGCACTTGTAACGGTCGTCAGGCGGATGCCCATGCCGGCCAGTTCGGCTTGTGTGATCGTGAAGTCGCTTTGCAATGCCGTCATGTCCGGCAGCTGGTCTGCCTCATCAAACAGCAGGTAGGTGCGCGCGGTTGAGGCGTTGTATTCGCCGCCCAGGCGCTGGTCGATGATGACGCTGGCGGCAGTGCAGAACAATACCTGTGCCGCTATCGCCTCATGTTTGTTCTCTTCATAATCTGCCCGGCTTTCGAGCATTCGCGCGGGTCGGAACGCGGCGATGGTGGCCGTGCCGCGCGTTGCCGCCAGATCGTTTGAAGTCAGCATCTGGTCTATCAGCTGATGGGTCGGCAGCACGATGGCGACCCGCTGGCCGGATTGAATCAGCGCGGATAGATAGGCGCGGGTTTTACCGATGCCGGTGCCGCCTTCCAGCAACAGCGGCGCGTCTCCCGACGTCATGTGCATGGCGATGATTTTGGCAAAGTTGCTTTGCTCGGCAGAGCGGAACATGATTTCCCTGTCAATAAATGTTTCACGTGAAACAACGTTCCGGTAACCACCCGGGGTGGCTTGATCACGGTCGATTTCATTAACGACAGGAGCCATGTTCTAGTAACCACCCAAACATGGGGTGGCTTGATCCTGCCATTCAGTCATCCATTACCTTTGCAGGTTCTAGTAACCACCCATACAGAGGGTGGCTTGATCCGACCATAGAATATCAATGCTCGAAATGCTGTTCTAGTAACCACCCGGGGTGGCTTGATCTACCGAAGAAGGCACGCTATGTCTAACGATGTTCTAGTAACCAACCATACAGAGGGTGGCTTGATCAATTAGACTAGGATCACCATCCTTTGTCTAAGTTCTAGTAACCACCCAGGGTGGCTTGATCATCGTCTATCTCAGGATGACGGGCTTGCCAGTTCTAGTAACCACCCCTACAGAAGGTGGCTTGATTTCCGGTCTTCAGTGCGTTGACATAGGACTGGTTCTAGTAACCACCCATGCAGAGGGTGGCTTGATCCTGCGAACTCCAACGTATTGACTATGCAAAATATTTCACTGCTTATGCCCCGGAAAAGTCGGTTAAGGTCGCAGTTTTCCACGCACCGATGGTAATTTTTTTGGAAAATACGCCATCCACGATAACATCGAATATCCCCGCTATTTCTCCGCAGCCGCGGGCGCTTTGTGCGCCCAGAATCGGACGCATCGAGAGTGCGTTCAGCGCCAGTTCGATCATAGGCAGATCACGCTCACGGGCGTGCTCAATGACCAGACGCCCTTTAAGTTCGATGCCTGCAGGGAGAGCAAAATAGCTGGTCAGCGTGCGCGATGAATTGGTCATGTCACCCATGTCGGACTCGTAACGTTCGACAATCCCCTGTGCCGCCAGCAGCGCAGCTTCCAGCTCGGCAAGGTCTTCGCCTGCCCTTTTTGCCTTGCGTATTCTGGAATCAAGCCCCTTCACCACCGTTACAGCGGCAGAACGTTTGCTGTTCGCAGCGGCACGCCCCAGATACCGGTCGCGGTCCTCGGCAGAAATCAAGTCCAGTACGCCGTCGGTATCTTCCAGATCCTTTCGTACCCCGGTGATGACTTCAGGCAGCACGTTGTGTGCCGGCATGAAGTGGGATACCAGCAGGCGTGACTTGATGCCCAGCCCTGAGCCGAACAGATCAAGCACCGCGTTATCTTCGCGGGTTTGGCGCAACCTGAGCAGATCGATATCGTCCCGGGCTTCGGACGCGGCATCCTGTCCGATCATGTCAGCATAGGCTCTTTGCAGGGTGTAGTGATGTCCCTCAGCAGCGGCCTGAGTCATCAGATCTATGACGATGGCACGGCGCAGAAAGCCGCGCAACGTGGTTGCCGGCAGGTAGCCGGTCTGCTGCTTGTTGCCGTCCTCGTCCATGCCACGAGAGACAACGGGGAAGTTGTTGTATTTGTTGCCCATCTGACCCTCGGCGATGGGCATGGTGATGGACAAAGGGCCGACGGTGGTGAGGGTGGCGTTGATGACAATTGTTTTCACAGTATCTCCTTTAAATTACCAACATGCCAAACCCGAAAGCGCGGGCCTTGTTGCCGACGCCATTAGCGAGGACGTTGTTGAAGCGTTCGACATCCGTGACTTTCAGTACACCGGCGAAGTCAGTCTGATCAACGGTGAACTGCCGGACACCCGCACTGACGGGCAGCATTAAGGCGCTGCAATGCACCGTGATGATCGCAAAGCCATGCGCGTTCCCCTGTCGTTCCAGCCACTCATGCCGGCTGCGCCAGTCCGTTGTGCGGAAGTAGATGTGCCGCCCCTTGAGCTTCTTGCCGACGCAGGCGCGCAGTTCGAAGCCGATGATGTCACCCGGGGCAAGAGTACGAAGCGGACGCTGCTCGACATCAAGCTGTTTGTCCGTTCGCAGCAGCAGGTGGTCGCCACAGTCTGCGAACAATACCCTCTCACTCCGGGCCAATCCGGCGGCGATCCTGTGCAGGGCATAACCGCGCAGGCTGGCTGGCTTTTGCATTATGAAGTCCATCACCTCTCCCCTATTTCAGTTTCCACAACACCTTGTGCGTCTTGCAGCCGTCCTTCTCAGGAGGTTTGGTGAAGTCGAAGGTCTCGACACCCGCCGCTGAACAGATGCGCACCTGACGCAATTCGAAGGTGCGAAACAGGTTGCCGACCGGCACGGGTTTTTTGGTGAACTCAATAAACATGCGCGGCGTGCCATCCCAGTTTTCAAGCTCGGCCAGAAACGCCTCATAGCGCGTCTGTTTGCTGTACTCGATACCACCCGCTGCAAGTTCGAACTGCATCGTCGATTTGCCGGGTCTGATGACCGCCCAGCCCGATGCGATCCGTTGCGGGATACCCGGCTTTTTCATTTTGTGACCGGAAGAAAGAGCGTGACGGGCGTCATAAGCTGCATCGCCGGTCTGCACGACCAGATAGCGCCCGAAGTTTTCATTGAAGAAACTCAGCATCACTCCTCCTTAAACCGGCGCGTAACACGCGGTTCGGTGAACCGGATTCCAGTATGCCGGACGCCAGGCAGCGTCAACAACGGGATGCGAGGTGTCGCCCTTGAACATGGATATTGGCACCGGGCGCAGCGGCTCACCGAACGGGCCTTCGATCCCGTCGAGTTCACCCGGTTCGATCTGCCAGTGCGACACGCGGCCAAAACCGGATGCGCGACGTTTGCCGATGAACTGAACCGGGGACACCAGCCGCGCAATATGATCCGCATCGCCTTCTGCATACCAGGTGACCGTCGGCGTTGTCAGCTGAGTGTAGCTGTTCATTACATTGGTCAGAGACGTGTCGAACTTGCGGTGCAAATGCCCGTGTTTGTTCTTCAGAATCAGCTCAGGGTCGATGCTGTGGCCGGGGCGGAGGGCTGCGATGAACGAGATCGTTTCTCGAATCGATTCCAGGATGGCTGCGCTGGCGTGATGCAGGCCGTCTGTCTGGCGGATCGGAATTGCGGCGTGTGCGGCTTCCACGTCTTGCAGTTCATCGAACAGCAATGCCGCCAGCAGTCCGTCCAGCGTCATATACCCTCCTCCCGTGACGAGTGGAGCAATCATGTGCGCAGTGACTTTGATTCTGTCCATCCGTAATCCTTATCGGGATTGGGGATGGATGAATGCTACGCTACTGTGCGCAAATAACCATCAGGAAAGTCCGAGCATCATCAGGCGGTAGCCCTGCGTATCGGTGATGCGGAATGAAGCTGTTCTGGAAAACTTGAGGAGAGCCGAATATGGCCATAGAGAGGATGCGGCAGATGCTGCCGCATCGGTTGAAGCAATCAGAAACGGTCGTTGATCACCACTTCGTTCATTGGTAATTGTCCGCCGCGCGACCACGCTTCCTTGGTACTCTTTCCGATTACCGTCATCATCGTGATCACATGATCCTGAGGCAAGTTGATGAGCTGACCTACCGCATCGTAGTCAAAGCCGTCCATCGGGCATGAATCGTAACCCATCTCTCTTGCGGCCAGCATCAGCGTCATGGCCGCGATCCCGCATGAGCGCATGGCTTCGTCGCGCTGAACCTGTTCGCGACCGGCGTAGTACTGCTCGATGGCGGGAACCATGAAATCCCGTACGGGCTTTGCAGCATTAGCCCAGTAACGGGAGGTATCCTTTTCCCAGGATTTGGTGTCGGCACATAGCACGACAAGCAAGGAGGCCTCTGTTACCTGAGCCTGATCCCAGGCCGCTTTGCGGATTTCGCTGCGCAAGCCGGCGTCGCGTACCAGTACAAAACGCCAGTTCTGTATATTGAAGGCGGTGGGTGAGAGCATGGCAAGCGACATCAGCTTTTCGATTTCAGCTTCGCTCATGCGGTGTTCCGGGTCATACGACTTAACGGCGCGGCGGGTTCCAATGGCGGTAGTCACATTCATTTTATTCTCCTGGTTTGAATCGGGCGGATTTGATTGCGGTGCAAGATGGTTGGGACCGAATATTATCATCCGGTCGCTGAATATACCGCATTCGTATCTTGTTGTGACGTACTGCTCTGTAAGTCAATGAATACGGGCCTTGCAGAGGTGGCCTCGCAAAAGACGCGCTAATCGTCTGGCAGGTGTCCGGCAAGGGGTAGGCCAGGGAAGATCCGAAGGAATCGTTAATTCGGCTCTGGTTTAGCGATGATTTGTAACTATCTGAATATACAGTATTTATTATATTAATGGTTCATCGGTGTGGATCAGGGATGTTTCACGTGAAACATCGACACATGAGCGGTTGCGCCATGTCTGCCGGGATAGCCTGAAAGGTGCTCAAAGCTTCCCGGATTAAATCGAATCTTCTTCCACGGCGAAGATGCGCTTATGCTCGCGTATCGCATAACGGTCGGTCATGCCGGCGATGTAGTCGGCCACCACCCGCGCTCGAGCGGATTCATCCACAATATCGCGAGATTGAAACTGGGTCGGCAACAGGCGGTTATCTTTCATGAATACGTCGAACAGTTCGCGAATGATGCGTTGCGCCTTGGCGCTCATGCGCATCACACGGTAGTGCCTGTATAAATGGGTATGCAGGAATTTTTTAAGCTCGCGCTGGCGCATGTTCAGTTCGCTGCTAAAGGCAATCAGCGCGGGCGCGCTGCGCACATCATCCAGCGTATTGAGGTTTTGCGCGGCAATATTGGCGGCGCTCTGCCGGATCAGATCCGTCACCAGCGTATTGATCATGCGACGTACGGTTTCATGAACCACGCGCCGCTCAGTCAAATCAGGATAAGTCTCGCGTACTGCTTGCAGATGCTCCTGCACCAATGGCACAGCGGCGAGTTGCTCCAGTGTAATTAATCCGGAGCGCAATCCGTCGTCTACATCGTGATTGTTGTAGGCGATTTCATCGGCCAAATTGGCAATTTGCGCCTCCAGCGAAGGGCGGCGATTGTTCAGGAAACGCTCTCCCAAGTCGCCTAATTGCGCCGCTTGTTCCACTCTGCAGTGCTTGAGTATGCCTTCGCGGGTCTCAAAGGTAAGATTCAAGCCGTCAAACGTAGCGTAACGCTCTTCAAGGACATCGACCACGCGCACCGATTGGAGATTGTGCTCAAAGCCGCTATACGCTTTCATGCAGTCGTTCAGCGCATCTTGCCCTGCATGACCGAACGGCGTATGTCCCAGATCGTGCGCCAGCGAAATCGCCTCGGCCAGATCCTCATTCAGATTCAGGCGGCGTGCAATGGAGCGTGCAATTTGCGCGACTTCGATGCTATGCGTCAGGCGCGTACGGAACAGATCACCTTCGTGATTTACGAATACCTGAGTTTTGTATTCAAGGCGGCGAAAGGCACCGGAATGAATGATGCGGTCACGGTCGCGCTGAAATTCGCTGCGCCCCTGCGGAGCGGCTTCAGAAAATTTCCTGCCACGCGAGTTGGACTCAGAGACGGCATAGCTGGCGAGTTCAGTCATATTTAATGCAGGCTTTTAAGGTTTGTCGCAGCAAATCCTCAGGCACATCTCCGCAAATGACGGCGCGACCAATGGTTTTGAGTAAAACGAAACGCATCTTGCCATCCTCGACTTTTTTGTCGTGCCCCATGTAGCTCATGTATTTATCAATGCCGATATCGGGTGCCTGGACTGGCAACAGCGCGCGCTGAAACAGAGTACGGATGCGCGTTACATCCTGCTCGCTGATCCATCCCATGCGCTGCGACAAATCCGCCGCCATAATCGTCCCCGCTGCCACGCCTTCGCCGTGCAGCCAGTAACCATAGCCCATGCCAGATTCAATCGCATGGCCGAAGGTATGGCCCAGGTTCAGCAAGGCACGCTCTCCGCTTTCGCGCTCATCTGCCGCCACGACTTCCGCCTTGTTCTGGCAACTGCGCATCACGGCGTATTGCAGCGCGTCCGTATCGCGTGCCAGCAACTTGTCCATGTTTTGTTCCAGCCATTCCAGGAACGGCAAGTCGCGGATCAGACCGTACTTGATGACTTCAGCCAAGCCCGCCGATAACTCCTTGTCAGGCAGGGTATTGAGAGTGGTGATGTCAGCCAGCACCAGTTGGGGCTGGTAGAACGCGCCGATCATGTTTTTGCCGAGCGGGTGATTGATGCCGGTCTTGCCGCCCACCGAGGAATCCACCTGAGACAGTAGCGTGGTTGGAATCTGGATAAACGGCACGCCGCGCAGATAGGTCGCGGCAGCAAAGCCGGTCATGTCACCGATCACCCCGCCGCCCAGTGCAATCAGGGGGGTGCTTCGTTCGCAGCGGTGGGTCAGCAGGGAATCGTAGATCAGGTTGAGTGTTTCGGCCGTCTTGTAGACTTCGCCGTCGGGCAGGATGATTTCCACACTGTGAACGCCGATCGCCTGCAGGGTTTCCTGCAGTTTAGCAAGATACAGCGGCGCTACGGTCGTATTGGTGACGATTGCAACGCGCTTTTTTGGCAGGTGCGCAGTCAGTAAATCCGCTTGTGATAGCAGTCCTGATCCGATATGAATCGGATAGCTGCGTTCGTTCAATCCTACAGTCAATGTATGCATAATATCTATTGGTTTTTTTTCCGGTAGTTCTCGATTTCGACCGCCAGTCTGAGCATCAGTGCATGCACGCTCTGCCTGCCCGTGGGGATCACAATGTCGGCGACCTGCTGATAGAGCGCTTCGCGCTGATGCAGTAAATCGGTCAATCTGGCATGCAGATTACCCGTTTGCAGCAGCGGCCGATTCCTGTCATTTCGGGTCCGCAACCAGAGATCATGAACACCGGCTTTGAGATAAATGACGATGCCGTTTTGCCGTAGCATCGCGCGATTTTGTTCTGCCAGAATTGCACCGCCGCCGGTGGCCAGCACCAGATCATCGCGCTGAACCAGCGCTTCCAGCGCATCAGTTTCCCGCTGGCGAAAACCAGGCTCTCCCTCGACGTCGAAAATATGCGGAATGGTCACCCCGGTGCGATACTGGATTTCCTCGTCACTATCCACGAACACCTTATCCAGATGCTTCGCCAGG